>NZ_JBFAOO010000230.1:0-10742 GCF_040675265.1 Microbispora sp. NPDC049633 | reverse complement strand
TCGGGCGGACGGGCCTTGCCCGTCCCGGCGGGCACGGGCTCGGACGGGCGCGCGCGGGACTCCCGCGCCGCCCAGGCCCGGGAGGCCGGTGCGCCGGCGAACCGGTCCGGTCAGGCGTCCGGGAGCGGGCCCGCGAACGGATCCGAGAAGGGGTCTGTGAACGGATCTGTGAATGGATCCGAGAAGGGGTCCGTGATCGGATCCGCCGGCAAGTCCGCGAACGGGTCCGGCGACGGGCACGTGAGCGGGCACGCGGCGGGCCGGGGCGCGAACCGGAAGATCCGGGCCGTCGCCGCCTCCGCGCGTCGCGCGTAACCGTCGCCGTCAGAAGAGGCCCACGCCGGTGTCCCCGTCAGGTTCTCCCTGGCGGGGACGCCGTCGTTCCGGGCGGCATGCGTCCGGGCGGAGGCGCCGTCAGCGGCTCTCCCGGCTCTGCCCGGACAACGTCTTGACCAGCTCGGTGAGGTGGGCGACCTGGGTCTCCAGCCCGCGTACGCGTGCCTCGAGCTCGGACAGGGTGGGGGCCTGGAAGCCGTCGGCGATCTGCCTGCTCATCGTTCCTCCCGAGCGGGACCGGCCGGGGGAGACCGGTGTAGGGGTGCAGGACGTGAGGGTCGTGCGGGACCTGATCTCTATTCCCCGAAAACGTGATTTGGCACCTCTTCTCCTGGGGGAATATGGAACGGTGAAGGTCGTCGTGCTGGCGGACACCCACGCGCCGCGGCGCTGGAAGTCCTGCCCGCCCCCGGTCGCCGAGCACCTGCGGAGGGCGGACCTGATCCTGCACGCCGGCGACGTCTGCACCGCGGACGTCCTGGTGGAACTGTCCGCGTACGCCCGGGTCCACGCGGTGCTCGGCAACAACGACGGACCGGACGTCGCGGCCTGGGGCGCCCCCGAGACGCTCGAACTCGACCTCGGCGGACTCCGGGTGGCGATGATCCACGACAGCGGACAGGCCGCCGGGCGGACCGGGCGGATGCGGCGCCGGTTCCCGGACGCCGATCTGGTCGTCTTCGGCCACTCGCACATCCCCATGGACGTGACCGGCGACGGGGTGCGGGTGTTCAACCCCGGCTCGCCCACCGACCGCCGCCGCCAGCCGCACGGCACCATCGGCGTCCTCGACGTCGAGGACGGCCTGCTGAGGCGCGCCGAGATCGTCCCCGTCACCTGACCTGCCTAAGGGCCGCACGGCGGGGCATGGGGCCGTTATGAGAGAGAACAGACCACAGCCCGACCCGCGTTCGCGGTTCGAGGACGAAGGCATTCCGGACCTGCAGGAGGGCACGCCCGGGCAGCAGTGGGCCGAGGACCCGCAGGAGATGCCGCTGCCCGGCGACCGGCCCCTGGGCCTCGACGAGTACGGCACCACGACCACGGAGATGCGCGAGGGCGAGTCCCACGACCTGCGCCTGTCCCGCGAGGAACCGGACCTGGACGTCCGGTTCGGCACGCAGACCGGGCCCGAGGGCCGCGGCGAGGAGAAGGCCGGGGAGGCCGGCGACGAGCTGCTCGACTCCTCCGAGGACGAGCTCGCCTACTCCTCCGGAGCCGAGGCCGACGTCCTCGGTGAGGGCGGCGACCAGCCGTACGAGGGGTACGGGACCGGCACCGGGGACGAGGCCGGCGGATACGGATCGGGCGACGCGGCGGACTACGCGACCGTCGATCCGGCCCAGCCGGGCAGGTACGGCACCGGCGAACCCGGCCGGGTCGGCCGGCTCGTCGATCCGGACGGCGGCATGGGCGTGGACACCGAGAAGGACCTGATCGCCGAGGATGTGGGGCCCGACCTCGGCGGCTACACGGCGGAGGAGCAGGCGATGCGCGTGGAAGACGAGACACCGTAGGGGGAGACGGCGGCGGCCGGGGGCCGGGCCGCCGCCGCGGGGCGCGAGCGGCGGAGAAGGAGCCGCGAAAGGACCTCACATTGGTTACGCTGCCTCGATGGCGGGAGTTGAGGAGCCGCGGCACGAATGGCGGGTGCCGCGCGGGATCGTTGCGCTGAAGGCCGGGGGCACCGTGCTGTGCGGTGTGCTGGCGGTCGCCGGCGACGGCGCGCAGCTCTTCCTCGCCGGCGTGGCGGCCCTGGGGATCGGCCTGCTGACCGGCCGCGACCTGGTCGCGCCGGTGCGGCTCGCGGCGGGGGAGGACGGGCTGGTCGTCTCCGGGATCGCCGGGCGGGAACGCATCTCCTGGAACGATGTGGACCGCATCCGGGTGGACTCCCACCGCCGCTACGGCCTCACGACCGAGCTGCTGGAGATCGACGCCGGTGAGCAGATCCATCTGTTCAGCCGCTTCGACCTCGGTGAGCCGGTCGTCGACGTGGCCGAGACGCTCATGCGGATGCGTCCCTGATCCGTACGCGCGCCGTCGCGGTGCGGGACGGTCGCGGTTTGGGAACGGTGCAAGCCTATCGCAAGCGCGGGGCCCTAAAGTCCGATCGTGTCACAAACCGCTCTCATCACCCTGATCCTTTCGGGTATCGGACTCCTCTTCGGCCTCATCGGCGGCGGCATCACGATGAACGCGCGGGAGTTCCGCCGCCGGGCGCAGCGCACCGCCGGCCTGGTCGTCGGGCTGCGGGCGAGCCGGTCCGGCGACGGGACCGTTTACTACCCCACGATTCGCTTCACCACGGTGTACGGCCAGCAGGTCGAGGCCGAGACCACCTACGGGAGCAACCCGCCGCCGGCCCGGCCGGGTGAGGAGGTCCTGGTGCTGTACGACCCGGCCAAGCCGACGCGGATCCGGATCGACAGCGCGGCGGGCAGTGGAACGCTCCTCGGCGGCATCTTCCTCGCCGTCGGCATCGTGCTGTTCGCCGCGGGGGCGGGGGTGGCGCTGGTCCAGACGTTCTGAGCCGCGGCGTCCCCGCCCCCTCGGGGCGCCGTCATCCGGTGGCGCAGGCCGTCCCGTTGAGCGTGAACGCGGCGGGGGCGGCGTTGGCGCCGCTGTAGGACCCCTGGAAGCCGAAGCTCGCCGTGCCGCCGCCCGCGCCGATGGTCCCGTTCCAGGTGGCGTTGGACGCGGTGACCTGCTGGCCCGACTGGGTGACCGTCGAGTTCCAGTAGCCGGTGACCTTCTGGTTGCCGGCGTAGGTCCACTGGAGCCGCCACCCGTCGACCGGGCTCGACGACCTGTTGGTGATCGTCACGTCCGCGGTGAACCCGCTGCCCCAGTCGTTCACCTTGTACGTCACCACGCACCCGCCGGACGGCGCCGACGGGCTGGCGCTGGGCGACGGGCTCGGCGACGGGGACGGGGACGGGGAGGGCGAAGGCGACGGGCTGGGCGACGGAGAGGGCGACGGGGACGGGCTGGAGCCCGTGTACGTCAGCCCGAAGCCGTACTCGAACAGCGCCTGCTTGCCGTCTCCCGCGTTGATCGGCTGCTGGTCGGCGCTGCGCATCCAGGTCATCGGCAGCTTCGCCGTGGGGGCGTGATCGCCGAACAGCACGTCGGCCACGCCGCGGCCCTCGGTGCCCGGCAGCCAGGCCGCCACCAGCGCGTTCCACTGGTCGAGCTGACCGGCGATGTCCAGTGGCCGGCCGGAGACGAGCACGACCACCAGCGGCACGCCGGACGCCTTGAGCCGCTGCAGCGTGGCCAGGTCGGTCGAGTCCAGGCCCATCGACCCGGTCCGGTCGCCCTGTCCCTCCGCGTACGGCGTCTCGCCCACGACGGCGATCGCCGCGCGGTAGGACGAGTCGATGCCGCTGCCGTCGCGGTTGTAGGTGACCTGCGTGCCGGAGCCGACGGCGTCGCGGATGCCCTGCAGGATGGTGGTGCCGGTGGTGGTGCTCCCGGACGAGCCCTGCCAGCTGATCGTCCAGCCGCCGCTCTGGTTGCCGATGTCGTCGGCGCTCTTGCCGGCCACGAAGATCTTGCCGCCGCTCTTGCCGAGCGGGAGCACGTTGCCCGCGTTCTTCAGCAGGACCAGCGACTTGCGTACGGCCTCGCGGGCCACGGCGCGGTGCGCCGCGCTGCCCACGGTGGAGGTATAGGAGCGGTCGGTCAGCGGCTTCTCGAACAGTCCCAGCTTGAACTTCTCGGTCAGGATGCGCCGGTTGGCGTCGTCGATCCGCGACATCGCGATGCGCCCGGCCTGCACCTCCTGCTTGAGCAGCGAGACGAATTTCTTGTAGTCGGTCGGCACCATGACCATGTCGACGCCCGCGTTGATCGAGGTGGTGATCTCGCTCGCGGTGAAGCCGGTCTGGCCGTCGAGCTGGTCGATGCCCGCCCAGTCGCTCACCACGAAGCCGGTGAAGCCGAGCTCGCCCTTCAGCACGTCCGTGATCAGGTACTTGTTGCCGTGCATCCTGGCGCCGTTCCAGCTGCTGTAGCTGACCATCACGCTGCCCACGCCGCGCTGCACGGCGGCCTTGAACGGCGCGAGGTGGATCGCGCGCAGGTCGGCCTCGCTCAGCTCGGTGTTGCCCTGGTCCCTGCCGCCCGTGGTGCCGCCGTCGCCCACGTAGTGCTTTGCGGTGGCGAGGATGGAGGCGTTCCCGGCCTTCTGGAAGCCGTCCACGATCGTCGTCATCTGGGTGACGAGCTGCGGGTCCTCGCCGAAGGACTCGTACGTCCGGCCCCAGCGGTCGTTGCGGGCCACGCACAGGCAGGGCGCGAAGGTCCAGTCGATTCCGGTGCCCGACACCTCCTCGGCCGTCGCCCGCCCGACCCGCTCCGCCAGGTCGGGATCGCGGGCCGCCCCCAGCCCGATGTTGTGCGGGAAGATCGTGGCGCCCACGACGTTGTTGTGGCCGTGCACGGCGTCGACCCCGTAGATCATCGGAATGCCGAGCGGGGTGGACAGCGCCTGCCGCTGGAAGTTGTCGTACATGTCGGCCCAGGACGAGGCGGTGTTCGGCGAGGGCGCCGAGCCGCCGCCGGACAGGATCGAGCCGAGCCGGTACGTCGCGACGTCGGAGATCGTCGTCAGGGCAGACCGGTCGGCCTGGGTCATCTGCCCGACCTTGTCGTCCAGCGACATCCTGGACAGCAGGTCGTCCACCCGCGCCGCCACCGGAAGGGCCGGATCCTTGTACGGCGCGTCCGCCGCCCGCGCGGCTTCGCGATCGGCGGTGAAGACGACGCTCAGCGCCGCGGCGAGCAGCGCCACGAGCGTGGCGACCCAGACGGGCCTCAGCCGGGATGTCATGGTTCCTCCCTCGAAATTCCTGCCGACCGTAGGAATCGGCGGGAATTCGGGTCAATCGACACGACTCCCGGACAGTCGCCACCAGCCACGCACGAGGAAACTTTCACGCCGCGCGGCCCGGCTTCCGCCGCGGGCGGATCCGCTGCGAGCGAAGATCACGCGGACGGGCGGCGCGATCGCTCTAACGTCGCCACATGGACGTCGTGCGACTGCTTCCCCACCTCTACTTCCTGCGCTTCCCCGTGGGCCACGTCTACCTGTGGCGCGACCCGGACGGCCTCACGCTGATCGACTCCGGGCTGCCCGGCTCCGCGCCGCTCATCGAGCAGGCCGTCCGATCGCTCGGGCAGGCCCCGTCCGACGTGCGGCGGCTGGTGCTGACCCACTTCCACGAGGACCACACCGGCTCGGCCGCCGAGGTCGCGTCCTGGGGTGACGTCACCGTGTACGCCCACCGCGACGACGCGCCGTACATCCGGGGCGAGGCCGCGGGGCCCCCGCCGATCCTGTCGGGCTGGGAGCGGGAGCTGTGGGACAGGGTGCACGAGGGCATGCCGCAGGTGCCCGCGCCGCCCGTGCGCGTCGACCGCGAGCTGGACGACGGCGACACACTGGACTTCGGCGGCGGGGCGCACGTGCTCGCCGTCCCCGGTCACACTCCGGGCAGCCTCGCGCTCCACCTGCCGGAGGCGGGGGTGCTGTTCACCGGCGACACGATCGCGCGGACCCCCGACGGGCAGGTCATCCTCGGCGTGTTCAACGCCGACCCGGCCGGCGCGGTCGCCTCCTTCGCGCGGCAGGCGGCCCTCGACGTCGAGATCGCCTGCTTCGGGCACGGCGAGCCCGTCACCGAGGGCGCCTCCGGCCTTCTCGGGGAGGCCCCGGCCCGCCTCAGCGGATGAAGCCCGTCAGCTCCTCGGCGAACTCGATCTGCGGCTCGGCGACGAGCAGCTCCCCGAACCGGGCCACCAGACCCGAGACGTACGGCGTGGCGAAGTGGGCCTCGCGGGCGTCGTCGTCGACGTACTTCTCGTAGATGATGAACTTGTCCGAGCCCTGCCGGTGGAGCACGAAGGCCAGGGCGCCCTTCTCGTCGCGGGTGGCGGCGGCGATGCCGCGCACGGCCGCCTCCACCTCGTCCGCGTGCTCGGGCTTGGCCTGCAGGATCGCCACGCACACCGACATCGTCGGGTCTCCTCTCGGGCGGGACGGCTGATCGCTGATCATGGTCAGCGTACGGCACCGTCCCCGGCGGCGCGCCTTGCGAAGATCACATGGGTGAGGCCCGCGCGGGCGGGGGATGTCTCGACCGTCACCTGTCCCCCCAGCGGCCGCCGTGGGGAGCCGCAGTTAGGGGTGCGCATGCGCGTCACCGCCGTCGAGTCCACCGAGCTGTTCGTCCGTCCGGCCGCCGGCGAGGGCCCGTGCCAGGTGGTCCGGGTCGTGCTCGGCGAGGTGCCGGACGACGCGTCCCCGGTGGTCGAGGTCACCGGCCCGGGGGTGCGGGGCGAGCACGGGGCGGACGGAGGTCCCCCCGGCATGGTGGTGGGGGTGCCCGTGGTCGTCGAGGTCCCCGTGGCCGTCGAGGTCCCCGTGGCCGTCGAGGTCCCCGTGGCCGTCGAGGTCCCCGTGGAGGTCGCCGCGCCCGCCGCCGTCCCGGGCGCACGCGTCCCGATCACCGTGCGGGCCGCCGCCGGCCGGGAGCGGTGCACGGCCGAGGGGGAGTTGCTCGTGTCCGAGCCGGGCTGGACGGTCTGGATGATCCCCCACTTCCACTACGACCCCGTGTGGTGGAACACCCAGGCCGCCTACACCGCCACCTGGGACCACGCGGGCGGTGCGGCACAGGCGAACCGGCAGGAGTTCCAGCACGCGGGGTTCGACCTCGTCCGGCTTCACCTGGAGACCGCCAGGAGGGAGCCGGGCTACACGTTCGTGCTCGCCGAGGTCGACTACCTGAAGCCGTACTGGAACGCCCACCCCGAGGACCGGGCCTACCTGCGCCGCCTGCTCGCCGAGCGCCGGTTGGAGATCATGGGCGGCACGTACAACGAGCCGAACACCAACCTGACCGGGCCCGAGGCGACGATCCGCAACATCGTCCACGGGATCGGGTTCCAGCGCGACGTGCTCGGCGGCGATCCGGCGACGGCCTGGCAGCTCGACGCGTTCGGGCACGATCCGCAGTTCCCCGGGCTCGCCGCCGAGGCGGGGCTGACCTCCAGCTCGTGGGCGCGCGGGCCGTACCACCAGTGGGGCCCGATGCTCGCCGGCGGCGGCTGGGGCGACCCGTCGGTGATGCAGTTCCCCTCCGAGTTCGAGTGGGTGTCGCCGTCGGGGCGCGGGGTGACCACCCACTACATGCCGGCCCACTACAGCGCCGGGTGGTGGATGGACTCCGCGCCGACGCTGGAGCAGGCCGAGGCCGCGGTCTACGAGCTGTTCACGCTGCTCAAGAAGGTCGCCGCGACCCGCAACGTGCTGCTGCCCGTCGGCACCGACTACACCCCGCCCAACAAGTGGGTCATGGAGATCCAGCGTGACTGGAACCGCCGCTACGTCTCGCCCCGGTTCGTCTGCGGGCTGCCTCGGCAGTTCTTCGCCGCCGTGCGGGAGGAGGGCGTCCGCCTGACGCCGCAGACGCGGGACATGAACCCGGTCTACACCGGCAAGGACGTGTCGTACATCGACACCAAACAGGCCCAGCGGCACGCCGAGACGCGGCTCGCCGACGCCGAGAAGTTCGCCGCCGTCGCCACCGCGACCCTCGGCGCGCCCTACCCGCATGCCGCCCTCGACAAGGCCTGGCGGCAGATCGCGTACGGCGCGCACCACGACGGCATCACCGGATCGGAGTCCGACCAGGTCTACCTGGACCTGATGACGGGCTGGCGGGAGGCCTGGGACCTGGGCGGCCGCATCCTCGACGCGTCGCTGCGCCGCCTCGGCGAGGACCTGACTGGCGTCGCCGTCTGGAACCCCTCCTCCTGGCCCAGGACCGACCTCGTCCGCGTACGGCTGACGCTGCCCGAGCCGGGGGCGTACGGCGTGCGGCTCGAGTCCGGCGACGGGTTGCTGCTGGAGCATCCCGAGCGGCACCCTGACGGCAGTCTCGCCGCCGTGGACGCGGTCTTCGTCGCCGCCGCCGTGCCCGCGCTCGGATACCGGACGTTCCGGCTGCTGCCCACCGCCGAGCCCGCCCCGGTCGGCTGGACGGTACGCGAGGGGACGTGGATCGAGAACGCCACGCACGCGGTGGAGGTCGACCCCGAGCGCGGCGGGACGGTGTCGAGCCTCACGGTCGAGGGCCGCGAGCTGCTGCAGCGGGGGCGGACGGGCAACGAGCTGCTCGTCTACGACGAGCACTCCGCGCATCCGCGTTTCGGCGAGGGCCCCTGGCACCTGGTGCCGAGCGGCGGGGTGACGGGGTCGGCCGGGGCCCCGGCGGAGGTGACCGTCGCCGAGTGCCCGGCCGGCCGGCGGATCACGGTCACCGGCACGATCGGGCCCGTCGCCTACACACAGGAGATCACCCTGTGGGACGGGCTGCCGCGGGTGGACCTCACCACTCACGTGGACGAGTTCCACGGCTCCGACGTGCTGCTCCGGCTGCGCTGGCCGGTACGCGTGCCGGGGGCGCTGCCGGTCAGCGAGGTCGCCGGCGCCGTCGTCGGGCGCGGGTTCGGCCTGATCGACGTGGACTCCGCGGAGCACCCCTGGACGCTGGACAACCCCGCGCACAACTGGTTCGCGCTGTCGTCCACCGCCCGCGTCGTGCTGCGCTCGCCCGCCGGACGGCCCCTCGGCGCGCGGGCGATCGGCGTCGCCGAGATCGTCGCGCCGCCCGGTGACGCCGCGGCGGGGCTGAAGGACCTGGCCGTGGCGCTCGTCCGGCAGGGGGTCACCTCGACGTGCTCCACCGGGCCCGGCCCCCGGTACGGCGACCTCGCCGTGGACTCCAACCTGCCCGACGTGCGCATCGCGGTCGGCACTCCCGAGGAGAATCCGTTCGTCGCCGCGCTGCTGGACGACGCGGAGGCCGCTGAACTGCGCGCGCGTCTCGCCGCTGAAGGCCGAGCCCGTCTGTGGGTGTCGGCGGACGAGCCGCTGGAGAAGGTGTGGGTGCCGGGCGCGGACCTGACCGGCCTCCGCGACCTTCCCGTCCTCGTGGTCTGTGGCGAGGGGGCGGTCGAGGAGCTGGTCGCGGACCTCGCCGACGCGGCCGTGGAGGTGGTGACGGAGTCCGAGCCCGGCACCTGTCTCGACGACTACACGATCGGGCTGATCAACCGGGGTGTCCCGGGCTTCGCGGTCGATCCGTCGGGGGCGCTGCACGTGTCGCTCATGCGGTCGTGCACCGGCTGGCCGTCCGGCGTGTGGATCGACCCGCCGCGCCGCACCGCGCCCGACGGCTCGAACTTCCAGCTCCAGCACTGGACGCACACGTTCGAGTGCTCCCTGGCGGCCGCCCCCGGCGACTGGCGCGCGGCCGATCTCGTACGGCTCGGCCACGACGTCAACCACCCGCTGCTCGCGACCGTGGGGGAGGACGGGCCGGCGGGGGAGCGGTCGTTCCTGGAGACGGGCCCCGGCCTGGTCCTCACCGCGCTCAAGGCGGCCGGGAACCCGATCGCCTCGGGCCGCACGCCCGGCCCGGTGACCGCGCTGACCGCCCGCGTGTACGAGGCCGGCGGCCGGACCGTCCCGCTGTCGGTCGCCACGACGCTGCCCCTGGGAGCGTGGCGGCGGGCCGGCCTGCTGGAGAACGTCACCGGTGACACCCCCGGCGCGCTCGCCGGCATGGAGATCGTCACGCTGGTCGCTCCGCTCCGTCCCGGGCCGCCCGCGGACGGCGCGAAGACGGACGGCGCGGGGACGGACGGCGAGACCGTGCGCGAGGTGCCGGAGGTGCCGGAGGTGCCGGGGATCGAGCCGTACCAGCCGGTCCACACGCGCTACTGGCTGGACAACACCGGGCCCGCGCCGATGGGCGATCTGCCGGTCGCCGTTCACCTGTCCCCGTCCGACGTGGACGTCGGGGGGCCGGTCGACCTGACGCTGACCATCGCCTCCGCCCTCACGGAGGACCGGGCGGAGGGCGTGGTCACGCTCATCGCCCCCGAGGGCTGGTCGGTGGCGCCCGCCGTCCGGCCGTACGTGCTGCCTCCGGGAGGCCACGCCACCGTGCCGGTGCGGCTCACCCCGCCTCCCGGCGCCGAGGGAGGCCTTCACCTGCTCGCCGCGCGCACCGAGTCCAGCGGCCAGACGTACGAGGACGTGACCCGGCTGCACGTGTTCCGGCCGGGGGAGGGCGGACGGCGGTCGCCGGGGCCGGAGGTGACGCTGGAGGGTCTCGGTCACCCGCCTCACCTGCGGCTGACGCCCGGCGAACGGGCGGAGATCGTCGTCCGGCTGAGCTCGGAGGCGCGGTCGCCGGTTTCCGCGCGGGCGCAGCTCGTCAGCCCCTGGCAGACGTTCGGGATGTTCCCCGAGTGGAACACCGGCGTTGTCGTGCCGCCCGAGGGCGAGGCGGAGGTGTGCTTCCCGGTGCGCGTGCCGCCGGGCGTCC
>NZ_JBFAOO010000229.1:0-10855 GCF_040675265.1 Microbispora sp. NPDC049633 | reverse complement strand
CTCACCGACGTGACCCGGTGCGTCGTCGACCCGCTCGGCCTGCCGCCCGGTTTCCACGCCGTCGCGTACGAACGGGGCGGGCGGCGCAGGGACGTGGCCGGATGGCCCCCGTCGGAGGCGCTCGCGGCCGAACCCGTGATGGCCGAGCTGGCCAGGGCGTTCATCGACTCCCGCGAGCTGTCGCGGCGGGGACTGTGGCTGGACGGCGCCGGCCAGTGGCGCGAGCTGCGCCTCCACCGGGCCGGCGTGGGCTTCCACGGTTCCATCCAGGGCGCCGTCATCGCCGAGCGTCCGTGCGCCCTGCCGTACGACCTGACCGCACGGGAGATCGAGGTGCTCACCCGGGTCGCGCAGGGCGACTCCAACCCGCAGATCGCGGCCGCGCTCGTCCTGAGCGTGCGCACCGTGACCACTCACCTGGAGCACATCTTCGCCAAGCTGGGCTGCGACAGCCGGACGCGCCTGACCACGAAGGTTCTCGCCGAAGGGCTGTGCAGGCTCGACATCCCGTAATGATCGCCCTTGCGGGACGTGCCGAGGCCGGGTCCGACATTATTGGCGCATGTCGGTTCACGAGCGTCGGCGGCTCCCCACGGGTCTGGAGCTGCTGTTCGGTGACGGCGGCGACGGGCGGGTGCTGTCCGTCGACCTGCCGTCCGGGTCCCTCGTGTGGCCGGACCCCGACTACGACAAACTGCGCACTCATCACCATCCCTCGTTCTGGCTGAGCGACGAGCCGGTGCCCGCCGGGCTGTGGGCCCGGCTGCGCGCCGAGCACCCCCGGTCGGGCCTGTGGCCGGTGCTGCTGGAGGACGGCGTGCAGCCCTGGTCGGCCGGGCAGATCGCGCCTGACTCGCCCCACCATGTCGACTATTACAGCGCCGCCGGGTTCATGGCCGAGGCGTGGCAGGACCTGCTGCTGGGCCACGAGGCGTACCTCGCGCCCTTCGGGGCCGAGTGCCCGGGGATCGCACCGCCCGCCGCGCTCGTGGCCGACCCCGACGTGGTCGCCGACTGGTACGCCGACGTGGTGGCCGAGCGGATGACGCCGCTCGGGCTCGCCGCGGTGAACCGCGGCGCCGACGCGATGGTCGCCATGGGCTGGCAGGGGGCGCTGCACCACAACGAGTGGACCGTGCCCCTGGCGGCCGTCGTGCGCAGCTGGGAGGAACGGTTCGGAGCGCGGGTGGTCGCCATGGGGTTCAACACCCTGGAGCTCAGCGTCGCCGCGCCGCCCGCCACGCCCGCGCACGCGCTGCACGTGGCGGCCGAGCACTGGACGTTCTGCCCCGACAGCGTCCTGCAGGGCCCGGGCACGCTGGCCGACTACGCCGAGCAGATCGTGGGTCAGAACGCCTGGTCGTTCTGGTGGGATTAGGACGATAATTACCGGCGGACGATTATGAGCGAGGGAGACGGCTTGGGCGGCACGGAGCTGAACGGGGGCGCGCGGCCCGCCAAGGTGGCGGGCCTCAGCACCGGCACCGCGAACATCGCCAGGATGAGCGACTACCTGCTCGGCGGCAAGGACAACTTCGCCGCCGACCGGGCGTTCGCCGAGCGGCTGATGTCCATCGCGCCCGAGGTCAAGACGATGGCCGTGGACACCCGCGAGTTCCTTGAGCGGGTCGTGCGCTTCCTCGTCGAGCAGGGCGTGCGGCAGTTCCTCAACGTGGCGTCCGGGCTGCCGACCCGGCGCAACACGCACGAGGTCGCCCAGGAGCTCGCGCCCGACGCCCGGGTGGTGTACGTCGACGACGACCCGGTGGTGCTCACGCACGCGCGGGCCATGCTCGCCCGGGACCGCGGCACCGGCGTGGTGGACGGCTCCATCCTGCGCCCGGCGGAGATGCTGGCCCACCCCGAGATGCTGCGGCTCATCGACTTCGAGCAGCCGGTGGGGGTGCTGATCCCGGCCCGGCTGCAGTATCTCCCCGACGCCGCCGAGCCGTACAAGTGCGTGGCCCAGGTGCGCGACCACCTCGCCCCGGGCAGTCACCTGGCCATCGGCCACGCCGTCTTCGACAGCCGTCCCGAGCTGGCCACGCCGATCGTCGAACTGTTCCGGCAGATCGTGCCGCAGGCCGACGACGTGCCGCGGAGCCGGGAGAAGGTGCTGCGCTTCTTCGACGGCACCGAGCTCGTCGACCCCGGCCTCGTCTACATCCGCCAGTGGCGGCCGGACGCCCCGCAGAGCACCGGCCAGGCGCAGCGCGTGTGGATCGTCGGGGGCGTCGGCCGGATCACCGGATGAGCACGCAGGAGGGAGTGCCCACCGCCAGCGCCTGTTCGGCGGCGGGGCCGGGCAGCCCGTCCTTCAGCGTCAGCACCGCGATCGCGTCCGAGCGCTGGTTGGCGACGTAGAGGCGGTCTCCGTCGACGGCGAAGTGGCGTGGCCAGCTTCCGCCCGCCGGCGCCTCGGCCGCCATCGTGAGCCGGGGCCCGTCGACCTCGAACACGCTGATGGTGTCCGGCCCCCGGTTGGCGACGTACAGGTGGCGGCCGTCGGCGGACAGCGCGATGTGGGAGGGCAGATTGCCGCCGCCGTCTCCCGCGGCCCCGCTCGCCCGCACCACGCCCGCCTCCCGCCACTCGCCGTCGTAGACGCGCACGGTCCCGTCCAGCTCGCCGGTGACGTACCAGTGGCCCTCGTGGTGCAGGAAGTGCCGGGGGCCGCTGCCGGAGGCCAGGCGTACGGGCCCGCCGGGGTGCGGGCGCATACCGGGCAGGAAGCGGCGCACCTCGTCGGTGCCGAGGTCGGTCACGTACAGCACGCCGTCGGGCCCGAAGACCGCCTGGTGCGCGTGCGGGCCCTCCTGCCGGTCGGGGTGAGGGCCGCGCCCCTCGTGGGGGAACGTCAGCGGGCCGGGCTCGGGCATCCCGTCCTCACCCAGCCGGTAGGCCGTGACGGTCCCGTCGCCGTAGTTGGCGATCGCCAGCCACCGCGCCCGCGCGTCGAGCGCCAGGTGGCACGGCAGCGACCCGCCGCTCGGGTGCTCGGCCAGCGGCCGGGGAGCGGGCTCGCCGGGCTCGTCGGCGAACACCGCGAGACCGCCGTCCCCGGCGCGTTCGAGCGCGGCGTACAGCAGCGGCAGCCGCGGGTGGGCGACCACGAACGACGGTCCTGACGCGGCCGTCTCGGCCACCGTCTCCAGCCGCCCGTCCGCCTGCGCCCGAGCCACCGTCAGGCCGGGGCCCGATCCCTCCGTGTCCGGGGTGTATCCGCCGATCACCAGACCGGGACGGGGCATTGTCACTCCAAAGATCAGATCGTCGGGATACCGAATGGTATCGGCCAGACGGGAGCCGGGTGGACGACCGCGACCGGGCAGGGGGCGCGCCACAGCAGGCCCTGCCCGACCGAGCCGAGCAGCCGGGTCCGGGCGCCGGCCCCGCGAGCCCCCACGACCAGCAGCGGGGCGTTCCCGGCGCACGCCAGCAGGGCGGGCAGCGGCGGCGCCTCGACGACCCTGGTCTCGATCTTGAGCCCCGCCCGGCAGCGCCGCCGCCACGGCTCGACGATCCGCGTCAGCGCCCGCTCGCCCTCCGGCCCACCCCCTCGCGTGGCGTAGACCGCGGTCAGCGGCAGCGACCGGCCGCGCGCGACCTCCACGGCGAAGCGCAGGGCGCACTCCGTCTCCGGTCCGTCCGGCCGCGCCGCGTCGATCCCCACCACCACCCCGCCGGCGGGCGGTGCGGGCGGCGGCGCGCCGACCACGACCACCGGGCAGGCGGCGTGCGCCGCGGCGTACGCGCTGACCGAGCCGAACAGCAGCCCGGCCAGCCGCCCCCCATGCCCCCGATGCGCCCTGTGCCCCATCACCAGCATCGCGGCCTCCCGGCTGAGGGCGACCAGCGTGTCCTTGGGACTCCCCCGGACGAGCACGGGACGGACCTCCCGGCCGGGCAGCAGGCGTTCGGCCAGCCGTACCCCCTCGAACAGCCGCAGCGCCGCGAGGCGGCGTTCCTCGGCGGCGACGGCCTCGGCGCGCTCCGGGTAGGGGCCGTCCCACACCTCGCAGACCGTGACGCCCGCGCGCCGCCGGACCCGGCACTCCGCCGCGGCCCACTCGACGGCGGCGCGGCTCTGCCGGGTGCCGTCGTAGGCGACCACGATCTCCTGCCTCATCTCACTCACGTCCCGGTGCGGCATGGGTCGGCGCGGCGCGGCGCAGCGCGTCGCACAGCGTCACGGTGAGCACGGCCGCGCCGAGAGCCATCGCCCAGCCGAGCGGCGGCAGCGGCACGAGGGCCAGCGGCGCGCCCAGGAAGGGCACGGCGGTGACGAGGGTCTGCAGGGCCAGCGTGGCCGTCACCGCCACGAGCACCGAGCGGCCATGCCACCAGCCGCGCTCGAAGGTCATCCGGCGCGCCCGGGTCACGTAGGCCAGGGTCAGCCGGGCGAAGACCAGGGCGAGCACGGCCTGGGCGCGGACCTGTTCGTCGCTCCAGCCGAGCCTCCGCGCCGTCTCCACGGCCGCGAAGACGAGCACCGCGACGACCATCGCACGCAGCCCGATGCGGGTCAGCGCCGTCCACGCCATCAGCCTCTCGCGCCGCCGCAGCGTGAGGGGGTCACCCGCCGGGCGGTCGACGCCGAGCGCGATCGCGGGGATCCCGTCCAGGGCCAGGTTGATCCAGAGCAGGTGCACCGGGAGCAGCGGCACGACGAGCTCCGGCCAGACGATCAGCCCCGCCAGGACGATGAGGATCTCCGCGAGGTTGCCGGCGAGCAGGTAGCCGATCATGGAGGCGACGTTGTGGCGCAGCCTCCGGCCCTCCCGCACGCCGGTCACGATCGTGCCGAGTTCGCCGTTCGTCACGACGACGGCGGCGGCCTCGCGGGCCACGTCGGTGCCCTCATCCCCGGCCATGGCGACGCCGACGTCCGCGTGCCGCAGGGCGGGGGCGTCGTTCACGCCGTCGCCGGTCATCGCGACCACCTCCCCGCGCTCCTTCAGCTCGCGTACGAGGCCGAGCTTGGTGGCGGGGTCCACCCGGGCCACCACGGCGCCGGCGTCGATGCCGACCTCCGCGGCGACCGAGCGCGCGGTCTCCGCGTGGTCGCCGGTCACCATCACGACCCGGATGCCCGCGGCCCGGCAGTCGGCGACGGCCCGGCGCGCGGAGGGCCGGATCTCGTCCTGCAGCGCGACCAGGCCGAGCGGGCGCAGCCCGGAGGCGTCCAGATCGCCGGTCTCCCCCTCGGCGAGCGCGAGCACCCGCAGCCCCCGCTGGGCCAGCCCGGACACGGCCTCGGCGAGCCGGTCGGTCCGTTCACCGGGCACGCATCGGGCCAGCACCACCTCGGGGGCGCCCTTGAGCGTCAGCAGCGGGCTCGCCCCGTCGACGGCGGTGACCACCGCCATCGAGCGGGTCTCGGCGTCGAAGGGACGGGTGGCGATCCGGCTCTCCCCGGCCGGCAGCCGTACGTCCTCGCGGGCGGCCGCGGCGGCCAGCGCGACGTCCACCGCGTCGCCTAGCCCGTCTTCGGCGTCGTTGCAGCGCAGCGCGGCCCGCCACAGCTCGGTGCCGGAGACGGCGAGGTGGTCGGCCACGGTGAGGTGGCCGGTGGTCAGCGTGCCGGTCTTGTCGGCCGCGATGACGGTCGTGGCGCCCAGGGCCTCGATCGCGGGCAGCCGGCGCACGATCACGCCGAGCCGGGCCATGCGCTGGGCGCACAGCGCCAGCGCGGTGGTGACGGCCGCGGCCATGCTCTCGGGCACCGCGGCGATGGCGAGCGCCACCCCCGCCAGGATGATGTCGACCAGCGACGCCTCGCCCCGGCTGACCCGGGAGAGGCCGATGAGGATCATCAGGGCGCCCGCCGCGACCGCGAGCAGGCCGATGCGCCGCGACACCTGGGCGAGCTCGGCCTCCAGCGGTCCCCTGCCGCCGCCGCGCAGGGCCGAGGCGATGCGGCCCACCTCGGTCGCGGCGCCGGTCCGCAGCACTTCGGCCGTTCCGCGGCCGTGCACGACGAGCGTGCCGGAGAAGATCTCCCCCGCGCGGTCGCCCAGCGGCACGTCCGGCCCGCCCGGGCCGCCCGCCCGTTTTGCCGCCGACAGCGACTCCCCCGTCAACATCGCCTCGTCCACCGCCAGCGCCTCGGCCTCGACCAGCCGGGCGTCGGCGGGCACCCGGTCCCCGGCCGCGACGACGACGAGGTCGCCGGGGACCACCCCGGCCGCGGGCACCCGCCGGACGGCGTCGCCCCGCACGACCGTGGCCATCGGCGCGGTGAGCGCCCGCAGCGCGCGCACGGCCTTGTCGGCCCTGGCCTCCTGGCCGGTCCCGATCAGCACGTTCACCAGCAGGATGGCCAGGATCGCGATGCCCTCGGGCACCTCGGCGAGGACGACGAGCGTGACCAGGCCGGCCACCAGCAGCAGGACCGACAGCGGATCCGCCAGCTGGCGCGCGGCCCGCACCGGCAGGGCCGGCGGCCGGGGCTGGGGGATCTCGTTGGGCCCGTGCTCGGCGAGCAGGCGCGCGGCCTCCTCCTCGGGCAGTCCGCGCAGCGTGCGCACAGCGGATGTCATGTCACCAGCAGATCATCCGGCCTCCGGCGGCGGCCCCGGGCGAAAGCCATCGGCCCGCGGGACCTTCGGCCCGCACCACGCAGGGTAACCATCCGCGCGATACGGGCATATGCCCTATGTCGCTTATATCCGCAGCTGAGTGGGCAGGTGGTTGCCAGGTGTCTCGTCACTGCGCGGACGTTCCCGGAACCGGTCTCGTCACGACGGTGCGGCGGCTCGCGGTGGCCGCGCTCGTCGTCTCGCTGGCGGGCCTCGCCGTCCCGGAGGCGGCGGACGCGGCCTCCGCGCCGCTGCGCCGCAAGCCGCACGCGGCCGCGGCGGCCAAGGCGAAGGCCAAAGCGGCGAAAGCAGCAAAGGCTGCCAAGGCGGCCAAGGCTGCGAGGGCCAGAGCGCAGGCCGAGCCCAGGCCCGGACCGCAGGGTTACCAGATCGCGCGGGACTCTCGGACCAGAGCCGCACAGCACAATTCAGGCAACGGCCGGAACATCCAGAACCTCAACGGCGTCAGCACGCCCTCGCTCCTGAGCGGCCCGCAGTCGACCACCGTCACCTCCGCGGGGAGCATCACCAGTCAGGGCGCGTACTGCGCCCCAGGCAGTCCCTCCTGCGACATCTCCCAGAGCATGAGGTGAGCGACCGCTGCGCGTTCATCAGATGTGATGGCGGCGCCACCTCCGGTCGGCCGCCGCCCAGGCCGCCTCCCACTCGCGGTAACGCCTGCGGTCCAGCCGATGACGCCCCAGAGCGAATCCGGCCCAGGCCAGGACGGCGGCGGCCGACACGACGCCGAAGGCCGCCAGCCACGCCCGGGTCACCGTCTCGGCCCGCTGCGGCGGCGCCGCGGCCGGCCTGCCCTCGGCGTCGACCCACAACCGCGCGTTCGCCGGGCCGTCCCGCAGGAGGAGTGCCACCGGGACCATGCCCTCCCGGACCTCGCCGCTCGGCAGCGTCCACCGCGCCGGACTCGTCAAAAGCAGCCCGCGGCCGTTGGCCTGGACGGCCGACGGGTCCTGGATCACGGTGGCCTCGACCAGCTGCCGCGCTCCCGGCCCCACCCGCTCGGCCCTGACGCCGCCGTCGTACATCGTACGAGCGATCATCGCGGCAGGCCACACCGCGAGCAGGACGGCGGCCAGCGCCGCCACCACGAGCGCCGCCTCGATCCGGTCGGAACGGCGGCGCAGCGGGTTGCGATCAGGCCGGTAGCGGCGTAGCCGCGACACGACCCAGCGGGCGATCGATCTCATGGGCACACCTCCTGACGACCACAGGAGGTCCCACTTCCCCCGGCACGCCCGTCCACGCGCGCCCTGGCGGCCCGAGATCGGCCTATCTCACTCCATGACCTCGGAAGGGGTGCGGCGGACGCTCTCGCTCTCGTCGATGACGAACCCCAGCCGCATGATCATCTGCGGTGACTCCCCCGAGCACAGATGCGTGCGGATGAACTCCCGCAACTCAGGCATCTCAAGTGCCTGTGTGTGGAAGGCGACGCTCACCCCGTACGCGGAGGCGTGCAGCAGCATCCGCTGCAGCGCCTCGCCGGCGCGCAGCCAGTCCTCCCGGGCGTCGCCACCGGTGCCGAGCAGCGCCACGAGACCCGTCGACGCGGACACCCGCTCGTCCGGTGCCAGCCCCCACTCGTGCCCCCGGGCGTAGTCCCGCTGCGCGAAGTGCTGAGGGTGCATACGCCGGGGATCGGTCGGATAGCCCGCCGCCGGCACCCCGTCGCGGCGCGAACTGCCCGGCGGCCGGGCCCAGCGCATGAGTTCCAGGACGAACAACCGGTCCTGTGACTGCACGTCCTGGGCCGCGCCGGTGAGCGCGGCGAGCACGCGGGCGGCGGCGTCCGACGTGATCGGCATCAGGTGGCCGCCTTCGGGCGCCGCCTCCGACACGAGCGCGTCGACCAGGCGGTCCGGCACCGGCAGAGCCGTGAACCCGGACCGGTGGGTGCGGCGGCGCTCGATCTCGGCATGCAGCAGGCGGATGTGCTCGCCCGGCTCACGCCCGGGGCGCACCCGTATCCTGGCCAGCAGCAGCGGACGCTCCGGGTCCGGGAAACGGCGGACCTCGGGCTCGTAGCCGAGCGCCAGCAAAGTGATACGCACGTTGAACAGCGCGGCGCCGCAACTGATCGTCATCTGCCGGCCGGTCGGGTCGGAGATCCGCAGCTTCCTGTCGGGGTCGGCGCGCAGGCAGATCTCGTCGCCGGAGACGCCGAACGACCAGGGCTGGGTGTTGTGGATCGAGGGCGCCCACAGAGCCGCCTCCACCGCGGCCTGAGCGGCCTGCGCGATCCCCTCGGACGTACGAGTGTTCACGATCTCCTCCCCTGGGCTCGGCTACAGCAACGGCGGGGCGATGAGCAGGTCGTCCACGAGGAAGGCGACGTCGGCGTCCACCTCGACGACCCCCTCGACGCGGCGTACGGCGCGCAGCAGCGGCTTGACGTCCGACCTGCGGGGCACCTGTCCGCTGATCCCGACCACGCCGCCGGAAACGGTGATCCGCAGGTCGTCGGGTCCGAGGTTCAGCCGGGCGGCGATCTCCTCGATCTCGGCCAGGATGTCCTCCGCCGGACGGACGAACACGCGCAGCAGGTCTCCCTGGTGCACCGTGCCCATGATGCGGCCGGTCATGGCGTCGATTACGGGCAGCTGCTTGATGCGGTTGCGGTGCATCAGCCGGGCCGCGTCCCGCACCGACGTGCCGCCGGTCACCGTGATCGCGGGGCGCGACATGATCTGGCCGGCCTTCGTGCCCGCCGCCTTGCGATGCTCCTCACGTCTGCGGGGGCCGTCGAACACGCTCTCGTCCAGGGCGAACTCCTTCAGGAGGATGTCGTCCTCCGAGACCACGCCGACCGGACGCCGGTCGGCGTCGATGACTGTGACCGCGCCCACCTTGAACCGCTGCATGGTGGCGACAAGATCCGCGAACGACGCGTCCATCGGCACCGCGATGGCGACCCTGCCCATGACATCCTTCACCTTCGCCGTCATGACGACGCCTCCCATCTCCTCATTGCCAGCGTGCCTCGCCGCGTTCCCCGGGGTCAGCGGTGAAGGTCCTGACCACCCGGGACTTTCGGCCACCGGTCACGTCCGCCCCAGCCATGGCTAAGGACCCGGTCGACAGGGCCCTCAGTCCCTTCGCATGCGGCCCGATCGGCGGTGCGATGGAACTGGGAACGGCCACGGCCCGGGAAGGAGCCGATCATGCACATGAAGGTGCGGGACGTCATGACCAGCGAGGTCGCCTCCGTCAACGGCAGCACGCCGTTCAGGGACGTTGCCGAGGTGCTCATCGCGCACGAGGTCAGCGCGGTGCCCGTGGTCGACGGCGAGGGCCACGTCGTCGGCGTGGTCTCGGAGGCCGACCTGCTGCGCAAGGAGGAGTTCCGCGAGCAGTTCTACCGCGAGGGCTACCGGCCGCCGCTGCGGGCGCGCCTGCGTGAGGCCGTGGGGCACGGCGCCGCCAGGACCCAGGAGCGGGCCCGCGGCGTGACCGCCGCCGAACTCATGTCCGCCCCCGCGGTCACCACCCGGCCCTACACCAGCGTGGTCAGCGCCGCGCGCCAGATGAGCCGGCACGGGGTCAAACGCCTGCCCGTGGTGGACGACGAGGGCGTGCTCGTGGGCATCATCAGCCGCCACGACCTGCTCAAGGTCCTCGCCCGCGCGGACGCCGACATCGCCAGGGAGGTACGTGAGGACATCATCGGCAACTGCCTGTGGGCCGACCTGTCGGGCGTCGAGGTGTCGGTGTCGGAAGGCGTCGTGACGCTCACCGGCGCGCTGGAGCGCCGCTCCCAGGCACGGGTGCTCACGCGAATGGTCGAGCGGACCAACGGCGTGATCGGAGTCGTCGACCGCCTGGAGTGGAAGGAGGACGACGCCGGTCCATGGGAGAGCGCCTGATCGCCGGCCCCGCCTGCGTGTGATCACGTCTGCGATCGCCGGGCTCTGGCGGGGTGGTGGTAGGTGAAGGCCCAGCGGTCTTTGCCGATCTTGCGGCGGGTGTAGCGGTCGGGGTGCTGGTAGCGGTCGCGGTTGTGGAACTGGCAGGCGGGGCCGAGGAGTTTGAGGTCGGTCGGGCCGCCGGTGCTCCAGTTGTCGGCGTGGTCGATCTGGCATCTGGTGGCGGGCAGGGGGCAGCCGTCGATCCAGCAGGTGGCGTAGCGGGCGTAGATCGCCCGCCGCTGGGCGGGGGTCGCCAACCTGACCTTGCGGCCCATGTCCAGCACCTGCCCGTCGGCGTCCATCACCAGGCGCACGAGGGTAGAGGTGCGGGCCAGCCGGTGCACGCCG
>NZ_JBFAOO010000228.1:0-10890 GCF_040675265.1 Microbispora sp. NPDC049633 | reverse complement strand
GGGCGGCCCGCCCGACCAGGTCGTCTTCGCGGATCGCCCGGATCGCGCCGCACACGGCGGCCATGGCGATCGGAGCCGCGGAGAAGGTGGAGGTGTGCAGGACCGGATCCCGGTCGAGGACCGCGAAGGTCTCCTCGGTGGCGATGGTCGCGGCGACCGGCAGGACGCCGCCGCCGAGCGCCTTGCCCGACAGCAGGATGTCCGGGCGCACCTGCTCCAGGTCGACGCCCCACCACGCCCCCAGGCGGCCGAGGCCGGTCTGCACCTCGTCGGCGACCAGCAGCGCGCCGTACTCGGAGCACACCGCGCGCACGTCGCCGAGGTAGCCCTCCGGCGGGATCACCACGCCGCCCTCGCCCTGGACGGGTTCGACGATGACGCAGCACTCGCCCGGGTGCCGCCGCAGGACGGCGGTGAGCGCCTGCACGTCGCCGTACGGCACGTGCGACACATCCGGCAGCAGCGGGCGGAACGGCTCCCTGAAGGCGTCTTTCGCGGTCACCGACAGCGCGCCCAGCGTCTTGCCGTGGTAGCCGCCGGTCATCGCCACGAGGTGACGCCGCCCGTTGAGCCTCGCGATCTTGATGGCGGCCTCGACCGCCTCGGCCCCCGAGCCGGAGAAGTGCACCCGGGTCAGGCCGGGAGGGGTCACCGAGGTCAGGAGCTCGGCGGCGCGGGCGGCCACCGGGTCGAGGAAGATCCTCGTCCCGACGGGGTGCCTGTGCAGCTGCCGCTCCACCTCGGCCACCACGATCGGGTGGCGGGCGCCGGTGATGAGCACGCCGTATCCGCCGACGTTGAGCAGGCGCCGGCCGTCGCTGGTGGTGAGCCACGCGCCCGACGACTCCACCTCCACCTGCCCGCCCAGCACCTCGGCGAGGCGGGCACGGCCGGAGCTCATCGTGCGCCGGTACACGGCCGACACCTGTTCGTCGCTCATCCCGGCGTCGTACGTCACAAGGTTCTCGAGCATCGGCCGGCCCTCACGAGACGCGCAGGACGTCGCCCTGGAAGTACGCGGCCAGATGCCGGCGCGTACCGGAGCGCGAGGGCGGGTGGAAGGTGACGCAGTGAGCGGCCGCGGCGAGGTAGGCGACCTCCGGCGAGGAGATGAACGCCATCCCGCCCAGCGCCTCGACGGCCCGCTTCTCGGCGTCCAGGATCGCCTCCTGCGCGCCGTACCGGGCGATCATCGCCTTGGCGAGGGCGGCGTTGTCGCTCTCACGCGCCATGAGCTGCCCGGCGATCCGCTCCAGCAGGAGCGTGGCCGTCTCCAGCCGCACGCCGAGCTCGGCCGCGAGGTCGGCGCCGAGCTTCCCGCCCGCCAGCGCCCGCTCGGCCAGCGCGCTGACCATGCCCAGGTAGCAGGAGGTGATGAGCATCTCGAACCACATGAAGCCGATGGTCTGCAGCTCGTCCAGCTCGCCCCGCTCACCGACCTCGGTGGGGACGAGGAGGCGGTTGTCGACGTACACGTCGGTCAGCCGCACCTCGTCGCTCTCCGCGCCGGCCAGCACGTCGCTCCCCCAGAACGGATGCACCGACAGCCCCGGCGTCTCCTTGGGGACGAGCATCAGCATGACCTCCGACCCGCCGTCCTCGCCGGGCACCGCGATGCTCGCCGAGAGCAGGTCCATGGAGCGCGACATGCTGCAGGGCCGCTTGGACCCGTTGACGACGACCCCGTCCTCCTTGCGTACGCCGGTGACGGTGGGCGACAGGATGCCCTGGCCGGGGTTGCCTTCGGCGAACGCCGAGGACACCAGCAGGTTCTGGGTGGCGATGCCCTCCAGCAGCGCCCACTCGACGCCGCTGGAGCGCAGGCTCTCGGCGAGGGCGAAGATGGTCGCCACCGAGAAGTGGTGCATCGTCGAGGCCACCGACAGGGAGGGGGCCGCCGCGCCGATCGCGCGGGTGACCTGGATCGCCTCCATCGGCGTGACGCCGCGCCCCTCGTACGCCTTGGGGATCACCAGCCCCGGTCCGCCGCTCGCCTTGAACAGCTCGAGCGCGGGGTTGCCCGGTTTCTCCAATTCGAGCAGCGGAACGGCCGCCAGCTTGGCCAGCAGGCCCGGCAGGTGCCGCTCGCAGACCTCGCGTGCTTCGTCCATCGTTCGCATGGAGCCGCCCCTTCTCAGGCCGCCGACCCGGACTCGCCGGTGACGATCGAAATGCCCTGCAGGTGCGTGGCCCGGAGGGCGGGATAGTTGGCCTCGCCGAAGGCGCCGCCGGTCAGCCCGGTGCCGCCGTGCGACGGCAGGGGCGCGGTGAACGCGATGTGCGAGTCGTTGACCTTGAGCAGCCCGCCTCCGGCGACCTCCGCCACGTACCTGCCGATCACGGATTCGTCCCTGGCCCACAGCGAGTTGCGCAGGCCGTACCGGTTGGAGTTGACGAACCCGATGAAGGTGTCCAGCAGGATCTCGTCGTCCGCGGGCTCGGGCACGACGACGGGCAGCAGCGGGAAGAACGTCTCCTCCCGCACGGCCTTGAGATCGCGGGCACCGCCCAGGCCGTCGATCCGGAGCACCGTCGGCTGCAGGAAGAACCCGGAGGCGTCCGGAGTGCCGTCGATCTGCATGCCCTGCCCGCCGGTGACGACGGTGGCCCCGGCCTCCACCGCCTCCGCGAGGAACTCGTCGAACCGGTCGTGGCGCAGCACCGGCGACAGCAGCACGCCGTCCTCTTCGGGGTAGCCGGGCCGCAGCGCCTCCGCCCTGGCCGCCAGCCGGCCGATCAGCTCGTCGGCCACCTCCGGGTGGACCAGCGCCTGGTTCGGGACCATGCACAGCTGCCCGGACCCGTAGAAGCTTTCCGTCAGCGCGGCCGCGGCCGCGTCCAGGTCGGCGTCCTTCCAGATCAGCACGACGTCGTTGCCGGCCAGTTCGAGGATCGGCTTCTTGCCCGTCTCGACGCACCGGCGCTCGATCTTCAGTCCGCTGGGGGTGTCGCCGAAGTACATGATGTCGTTGACGTGCGGGCTGGCGATCCAGGTGTCGAGCATTCGCCCCGGGCTGCCGCAGACGATGTTGAGCGTGCCCGGCGGGGCGCCGAGCTCCTCCAGGGTCGGGGCGATCATGGTACGCAGGACGTGGGAGACGGCGAACGGCGCCGCCCGGGGCGCGCGGACGACGACGGCGTTGCCCCCCGCGATGCTCACGGCGCCGAGCAGCGCGCTGACCAGCGGCGCGTTCGCGGGCGGGCTGACGCACACCACGCCGTCGGCCTGGCGCCTGACGATGTTGCGGCGGCCGTCGACCGTGAACTCCTGCCACATCTGGCCGCGCAGGAACTCGACGGTCTCCGCCCTGGTCAGCTCCAGCATCCCGGACAGCTCCCAGCGCGCCAGCTCGACCGGGTGACCCTCCAGGGTCAGCATGTGGATGAGCTCGTCGCGCCTGTCCAGCAGCACGCGCCGGATCAGCCCGGTCCAGGCGTCGAGGCGCGTGGACAACGGCGCCGATCGCCAGATCTTCGTGGCCTCCGCCGCCGCGGCCAGCGCGTCCTCGATGGTCTCGTCCTCCGCCAGCGCGACGCGGCCGGCGATCACGCCGGGCGGCGCCTCGTCGAGGGACATCACGCCGGATTCCAGCCTGCGTTTCAGCGTCAGGCTGGCGAACGAGTCGTCCAGAACCGCGCGCGGCCGGAGGCTGTACACCCATTTGCCGCTCTCGACGTCCTTACCTCGAACAAAGCTGCCCAACGAAGGCACTCGTTGGGTTTCGGTGATGTTCGCCGCCACCACGACCCCGCAATCCGCGTTCCAGGCGTTTCTGACAGCCGGTGGCGCGTTTTCGAAGCGCACCGCCGAGGACATTGCTTCGCAAGTATTGGAGCCGGCCCTGACACGGCCCTGACATGACCGCGGGCGCGGCGTCGACCCGGCGTCAGAGGAGGTCCCTATGGTCGGGACCGACGAACTCCGAATCGTTGGGAGCAGGCATGAAGGCGCCCGACTCGCCCCGGTTGCAGAGCCGGGACGACATCCTGTCCGGCCTCGAACGGCACGCGGACAATCCGAGCGCGTTCCTCGCCCTCAACCGCGGCAACGAGTACTTCGCCTGGCCCGGGATCGACGGTTTCGTGTGCTACCGGCCGCACGGACGCCGGTGGCTGCAGTTCGGCGGGCCGTTCACGGACGCCGCGACCAGAAAGGAGCTGGAGACCAGGTTCATCGAGCACGCCCACGCCGGGGGCCGCCGTGTCATCGGCGTGCAGCTGCAGCGCGCGGACGCGGATCTGTTCGCCGAGCTGGGATTCACCGTGAATCAGGTCGGCGCGTCCTATGCCGTGGAGCTGGCGGATTTCAACCTGCGCGGGAAGCGGTTCCTCAAGCTGCGCAACAAGATTTCGCGCGCGCTGCGCGCAGGCCTCGAGATAGCGGAGGTGGACGCCACCCGATACGCCGAGGACGTGGCCGGGATCGACGCACGCTGGCTGCGCGACAAGGGCCGCCACACCAAGGAGCTGACCTTCCTGATCGGCGAGATCGGCGGGGAGTGGCAGCCGCTGCGCAAGCTGTTCCTCGGGACGATCGGCGGCACGCCCGTCGCGTACGTCTCCTTCGCTCCCGTGTACGGCTCGCGCCCGGGATGGCTGCACGACCTGAGCAGGCGCCTGCCCGACTGCCCGCCCGGCGTCATGGAGGCCATCAACTTCCATGCCGTCGAACACTTCCGCGCCCTGGGCACGCCCTGGCTGCACTTCGGCTTCACGCCCTTCACGGGCCTGGACGTGGAGCACGAGCTGCCGACGGCCAGCGGGGCGGGCGCGCGGATCATCCGGCTCGTCGCGGACCACGGCGATCGTGTCTACCCGGCGAAGAGCCAGCTGGAGTACAAGCTCAAGTGGGGTCCGTCGGCGATCCTGCCCGAGTATTTCGCCTTCGACGGCGGACTGTCGCCACGGTCCCTGTGGGCCCTGGTGCGAGCGACGAACATCCTGTGACCGGGAGGGATCCCGGCGACGCAGGGCAGGGAAGGGTACTCGAAGCGGCCCAACGAGGACCGGGGCGACCCGGTCGGGTGCAAGCCCACGCAGGTTCGAATCCTGCCCCTTCCGCTTTTGACGACGTGAGTCCGGGCGTGGGAGTCGTCCCGCCCGTCCTACCGCGGCTCGGCGTCCCGCCGGGGCCCGGGCGCGAGCACCGGGCCCGGCTGCGCGAGGAGCCGGCAGAGCTGGGTGCGGCTGGACACCGAGAACTTCCGGAAGATCCGCCGTAAGTGGAAGTTCACGGTGTGCGGTGAGAGCCCGAGCTCGTTGGCGACCTGCCGGTTGGTCATGCCGCGCGACACGAGGGTCGCGACCTCGCTCTCCCGGGCGGTGAGCGCCGGCGAGCAGGCCGGCCCGGCCTCGGGCGCGGCCTGCCGGGCCGGGCGGACCCCGGGAGGCGCCGACGACCTCTTCGGCTCCTGCGACGGGACGAAAGCGGGACGGGCGTCGTCACCGAGGTCCAGCGGCAGCGGGAGCGACCGATCGTCGCCCCGGTACACGGCCCGCGCGTGCTCTTCGGCCACGGCGAGCAGCTGGACCTCACGGTTGTCGCCGGCCAGCCGTTCGATCGCGCGCAGCGCCCGCTCGGCCAGCGCGGCGTCCCCCGCCCGGAGCGCGACGGCCACCAGCCAGGCCGGCCGGGTGACGTCCTCGGCGAAGCACGCCGACTCGGTCGCGAGGAGATGCCACCGGTCCCGGATCTCCTCGGCGCCCGCGCGCGGGCCCTCCTCCGCGACCACCAGGGCGATCTCGGCGAAGGCCGCCCGCGCCCTGGTGTCGGCCGGAGTGTGCCGCCCGGTCCGGCCGTGGAACAGCTTGAGGCACGCGGCCGCCTCGTCACGGTCCTCTAAGCGGAGATGGGTCACGGCGGCCACCGAGAGCGCGAGCTCGACCCCCATGACCGATCCCCGGCGCTGGGCGACCTCCAGCGTCTCGGCGGCGGACGCCAGCGCCTCCTCGAACGCGCCGGCCTGCAGGTGCAGGGACGACCGCAGGGCTTCCACCATGGGCTCGAAGGCCAGCAGCCCGCAGTCGTGGACACATGCGTCGATCTTGCCGACCAGCCGGTGCGCCTGGCCGCGCAGGTGCAGGTCGGTGAGCTTCCTGGCCAGGAGGACGAGAGCGTACAGGTGCCATTGGCCGCAATCGTGCCGGGACTGCTGGAGCGCGTACTGGTTCAGCCTGAGCCCCTGGAAGAGCCGGCCCGAGTGCCAGAGCCGGTCCGACTCGACACAGAGGTGAACGACTCTCGGGGGGCCGGGAACGGCGAGGAGTCTCTCGTCGACGTCCGCCTTCCAGCGGTCGGGATCGGGACCGACCACGGACTGCAGGAGCATCCTGAACGCCACGATGCTCATGTAGGCGGGCTGTGACCTGTCCAGATCGGCCAGGACGGCCTCGGTCAGGCCGAGCGCGTTGACGAAGTCGCCCCGGACGAAGCTGATGTTCGCCTGGTTGAGCCGCTCGACGGCCTCGCAGTCGACCAGGTCCTCGTACCCGGAGGCGATCAGATACAGGACGTCGCTGATGCACGAGGGGGCGGCCGCGGCGATGCCCGGCGCGTTCGCGCCCGTGCCCGCCATCTGCGTCTCCTTCATATCCATCGTCCCCTCGTCGGTCGCTTGTCCGGTGCGGACCCGCCCACATCGCGTAGACGGCACGCGAGATCCCGCCATTCGGCGGCGCACCTGTCGGCCACGGCGGCCAGGACGAAGGCGGTGTGCGGGGGCAGTCCGTCGACGACGCCGGCCCATTCGCGGGGCCGTAGGACCCGGGAGAAGAACCACCGGATGGCGCTGCGGCCCGACTCCGTGAGCCGCAACGACGGATCCCTGCTCAACCGCCGCAGCACCCCGTCGACGGACGACTCCGTCACCTGGGCGTCCATCTCTTGGGCGTCCGTCACCTGGGCGGCGACCTCACCGGGGGCGGCCTGATCCTCCTGCCCGGTCGCCTCCCCGGCGTCCGGTGCGGTGTCCTTGTCCTGCAGCATCCGTCTGCGCACTTCGCGGACGGTGTTGGGAGAGACCCCGGCCGCCCGGGCGAGTTGCCGAAGCGAGGCGCCGGGATTCCTCTCCACCAGTTCCCGCACGTGCTTGCGCCCGGCGCTGCCGTTCACCGGCCGCATACGGCCGTCCCTGCCCATGCGTTTCCCGGGCTCCTGACCCGGAGGTATGGTCCGGTCACGGATGTTCTTGACCGTCGCCGCGCTCAGTCCCGTGGTCGCCGCCACCCAGCGGTCCGATCGGCCCGGGAAGTAACGCAGGATCTCGACCGCCGCGGCCACTCTGTCGTCGTACGAGAGCGGCAGGCCGTGGGCGGTGTTGGCCCGCACCGCGAGAGCGAACGCCTCACGCTCGTCTCCCGTGAACAGCACGGCGTGTATCGTCGTCTCGCCACGCCGCCTCGCGGCCGCGACGCGGTGCATCCCGTCGATGATCCGCATGGACGGGTGATGGACGATGATCGGTGGGAGGGCGACCCGTAACTCCGCCAGCACGCGGGTGTGCTCGACGTTCTCGCCCTCGAGACGCGGCGACCTCGGCGGCAGCAACGAGCCGATCGACAGCACCCGCGTCCAAGCGGGTGAGGGCAGGACCGGAAAATCGCTCCCCTGGCCCCCGCCACCGCAATAATGAACCGGATCCGAACTGTTCCCACGATTTTCTTCCATGCGTCATCACCCATATGCAGAATGTGAGTCCAGCCCTCCCCGGCTTTTATCCGGCGGCGGACGAGTGCGACATGGCCGGCCGGGCGCACACACCGTCCGGTGACCCGGCGGACACCGGGCGTATTCCATTTGCTCCCGACCGTTTCAGGAAAACCCGCGGATCGACGCACACCTTGTGCGATCTCGGCACCCGCCGGCAGCGCACCACGAACCTCCCGATGGTTTCATTGGCCGATTTCATTCCTCGACCGACGCATGCTAAGCACGCCCCGGCGGCGGAGGCAATGTTTAAGCAGACGGATCGGCGCCGACCGGATCAGCGTTTCGCTGTGGACCGATCCGAATTCGGGCTCGTGCGCAATCCGAGTGGTGATTGTGCGGCGGATGCGACTTCTGCGACACAATGCGGCGTGTCCGCGGAAGGAGCGGCGCGCCATGACACCGCGTGCACGAGGACGGGCCGGAGGTCCGGGGGGCGGCCACCGCTCACCTGGCTGCGGGCACATGTTGCCTGTTCATGCGCTTCGACGAATCGCCCGATCCGCGCCCGGCCCAGTTCGGCGATCGATACGGCGAGAGGCTTCACTCGATGAGCGCGCCGAATAAAACGAGTCGACGACGCCGCGCAGGGCCGGTCGGAATTGACGCCGGACGCGCCTGCCACAGAAATGTATTTCGAGATTAACCCGGAGACACGCAAATCGTCAAGCCTACTGTCAACGGCACGCGGTACCGGCGGGTCCGGACTGCTACCGACCGCAGTCCGGCTTTCACGCCCTGCAATTTGAATATTCGACGACATCCGCCTGGCACGTTCCAGTATCGCCATACGGGAAAAGTGTGCGAGTGCACAGTCGTTCAGTTGCACACCCGGCGAGCGGTCTGAGCACGTACGGAACGGCCGCACCGGCCCGGGACGGTACGGCCGGCCTTGACGGCGCGCCGGGGCCGCGAATACGTTGACGATATTGCTTAGAGCGATCAGCCATTAGCGCCTGCTTCGTCAAGCCACGCTCATCCTCGCCGTTCACCGCCCGAGTCTTCCGGGACCTGTCACCCTTCGTGCGCGCACAGCGTTCGCACACAGCGTTCGCGCACAGGAAAGAGACGGGCACGGTACGCGAAAGACCGCACAAGCGTTCACTTTCCCGTGCTTCCGAGAAAGCATCCACCGCTGAGATCGCCGAAGGCATCGGCTCGATCGCCGACGCCCCTCCGGACCCGCACTCGACGACGGGGGAACCGAAACATGAGCAGATCGCGGGACGGCTCCGTGAGCACCGACTTCGGAACGGGCATCCGGAAGGGCAGGCCGCCGGGCGTCCTCCCCCGGCCGGCGAGTGGGACTCGTCCGAGCCGGGCCGGCGTCGAGCCCTCGGGAAAGGCGCCCACGACGCCGTCGTGGACCTATCCCATGACGCTGGAGCAGGAGTCGATATGGCTCGACGACCAGCACGGCGACGGGCCGTCCCACCACCTGGAATCGTTCGCCCTGGAGCTGCGCGGGCACGTCGACCGGCAGGCCGCCGCCCTGGCGGTCGCCCGGATCGTGGCCCGGCACGAGGCACTGCGAAGCCGGTTCGTCCTGGACGGGGGCCAACTCTTCCAGGTCGTCCTGCCCGCGCGGAACGTGCCCGAGATGGCCCACCACACGTGCTCCCCCGAGCAGGCCGAGGCGAAGCTGCGCGAACTCGCCCGGCGGCCGATCGACCTGACCGCGAGCCCCATGCGCGCCACCCTCCTGGAGATGTCGCCCGAGGCGATGATCCTCTGCGTCCAGTTCCACCGCATCGTGGCCGACGACCGGGCCATGCGCACCTTCGCGCGAGAGTTCGCCGAGCACTACCGCGCCTGCGTCGAACACCGTCCCCTGCGGTCGGCGCCGCCCCCCATGCAGCCCGGTGCGTACGCCATCCGGCAACGCTCGACACCACGCGACCCGGCGGCGCTGACCTACTGGCTCGGCAACCTGCGCGGCCTGTCTCCCGGCACGGCGACCACGATTCCCCCGACCCTGGCACCGGGGACACCGCCTCACTGCGACCGGGTGGCCTTCGCGCTCGACGCCGCGCTCGTCGAGAGCCTCCGCGCCGCCTGCCGCAGGCTCCACACCACGCCCCTCGTTCTGCTCGCCGCGACGACGGCCCTCCTCCTGCACGCCGTCGGCGGCGCACGCGACGTCATCGTGGGCACCCCGGTGTCCTACCGGGGCGCCGCCGACCGCGATCAGATGATCGCCCCGCTCACCAGGCTCCTGCCGCTCCGGCTGCGGCTAGCCCCCGGCCAGTCGTACGCGGCCCTCGTCAGGCAGACCAAGCGGAAGGTCCACGAGGCCCTCGTCCACCGGAACGTGACGCAGCACGACCTCGTCCGGCTCGTCCGCAGGTCGCGGTCCGGCGCCCTGCGACTGTGCCGCACTCTGATCGTGGTCGACGAGCCCGAGCAGCCACGCATCGACCTTCCGGGCGCGACCGCCCGGCGGCTGCGCGTGGGGCCGGGGCCGTTGGGGGCCGACCTCTGTTTCACGTTCGTCGTCGACGGCGGCGAGCCCCTCGGCTTCCTGGACTACGCGGCCCACCTGTTCTCCGCCGCGACCGCACGGCACCTCGCCGAGACGTTCCGCACACTGCTGACGTCGTCTCTCGGCGACCTCCGCGGCGGTGGCCGCCAACCGGGGGACACGGTGAGAGCGGACACCTGACCACACGGCCATCGCGTCCTCGCACCTTTACATCCCCCGTACGCCGCGTGCGGTTTGCTGCGCGTGTCAGAAGTCGAACAGTTCCCCGGCGGCCGACCGCTTCTCACAGTCGTTGCCGAAGGTACGCCGGAACTGGAAGTACTTCCCGTCCCAGATGCCGCTGGCGGTGACCGTGACAGGTGCGTAGATCATCGTGCAGGGCTCGGCTTCGTTCACCCGCAGGGCGCCCGGGTCGAGGCCCGACCTGTTCAGCCAGGCGCACGCCTTCTCCGGAGCGGGATGTGAGCCGCCCGCCGGAGCGCAGTTCAGGAAGGCCGACCGCGTCGCGGGCTCCGGCTGCTCGCCGTCCGCGATGGTCAGGATCACCGCCCGCACCCGGGAGGCCGGCGACCGCGCGGCCCGCAGGGCGATCTCGGGCGGCGGTGGAGCCGGCAGGGTGGCCCGCCGCGCCGGCGCCGTACCCGCCCTCACAGGTGTCACGGGTCCGAGCGGCCCGGATCGGACGGTCCTTCCGTCGTCGCCG
>NZ_JBFAOO010000227.1:0-10891 GCF_040675265.1 Microbispora sp. NPDC049633 | reverse complement strand
CGCGACGCCGCCGCCGACGGCGTACGGACCCTGGCGGTGGTCGTCGTCGGCGGCGAGGAACCCGCGAAGCTGCTCGCCGCGCTGGCGGACGAGGTGAGCGTGGTGGTGGAGAGCGAGGGGGGAACGATGTCGAGCGCGTTCGCGGTCGCGGGTTTCCCCTCGTTCTTCCTCGTCGGACCCGGCGTCACCGTCGACGCCAGCGGTCATGAGCCGGAGCGGCTGCTGGCCGCGCCGTCCCGGACCTGACCGGGGTGAGGTCCCGGATCGAGCCGCTGCTGCTCACCCTGGCGCTCGTCTGGCGGGCCGGACCCGTGCTCGCGCTGTCCCAGCTCGCCGTGGCGGTCCTGAACGGCGCGTTCCCCGTCGCCGTCGCGTGGCTCACCAAGCTCCTGATCGATCGTCTGACGACCGGGTCGGGTCCGGCGACGACGCCCCTGGCCGCCGCACTGGCCGCGCTCGGAGCCCTGACCGCGCTGATGCCTCATCTGTCCGGGTACGTCCAGCGGGAGCAGCAGCGCCGCATCGCGTGGCACACCAGCGACGAACTGTTCACCGCGGTGTGCCGCATGCAGGGACTGACCAGGCTGGAGAACCCGCGGTTCCACGACCGGCTCCAGATGGCCCAGCAGTCCGCCCAGACCACCCCGCAGCTCGTCACCGAGTCGGCGCTCGGGGTGGTGCGCGGCGGTATCACCATCGCCGGGCTCCTCGGCGCGCTCGCCACACTCAGCCCGCTCCTGGCGGTCGTCGTGGCGGGGGCCGCCGTGCCCGAACTGGTCATCCAGCTCCGGCTCAGCCGTCACCGCGCACGCCTGCTCTGGGAGATAGCACCCGCGGACCGCCGCCGGGTCTTCTACCAGCTGCTGATGCTCGACCAGCAGGCCGCCAAGGAGATCAGGCTGTTCGGCATCGGCGGCTTCCTGCGCGGGCGCATGCTGGGCGAACTGGGCACCGCGCAGCGGGCGGAGCGCCGGGTGGACCTGACCGCCATCCGCTACAACGGGGCGCTGACCGCCCTCAGCACGATCATCGCGGGGGCCGCGCTGATCGTGCTGGTCGCCCGTATCGCGGCGGGCCAGGCCGGCATCGGCGACCTGGCCGTCCTCACCGCCGCCGTGGCGGGCACGCAGTCGTCCCTGTCCGGCGTGGTGATCCAGCTGGCCCAGCTGAACGAGGCGCTCGTCCTGGCCGGTCACTACACCCACATCGTCACCATCGGGCCGGACCTGCCCGAGCCCGTCACCGGCGGCGACGTGCCACCGCTACGGCACGGAATCGAGCTCCGCGACGTCTGGTTCCGGTACGACCCCGGCCACCCCTGGGTGCTGCGCGGCCTGAACCTGACCATCCCGTACGGGCGGAGCGTGGCCCTGGTCGGCCTCAACGGCGCGGGCAAGAGCACGATCGTCAAGCTCCTGTGCCGCCTGTACGACCCCGAGCGCGGCAGCGTCCGCTGGGACGGCGCCGACCTGCGCGACCTGCGCGCCGACGACCTGCGCCGCCGGATCGGCGCGGTGTTCCAGGACTACATGGCCTACGACCTGACCGCGGCCGAGAACGTCGCCGTGGGCGACGTCGGCTCCCTCGACCGGCCGGAACGGATCCACGAGGCGGCCCGCCGGGCGGACGTCCACGACACACTCGCGAGCCTTCCCCGCGGCTACGACACCCTGCTGTCCCGATTCTTCGCCTCGGAACAGGACGGGGACCCCGGCCAGGGCGTGCTGCTGTCCGGGGGGCAGTGGCAGCGCGTCGCCCTCGCCCGCGCACTCCTGCGTGCGGACACCGCCGACCTGCTCATCCTCGACGAGCCCAGCTCGGGACTCGACCCCGAGGCCGAGTACGCCGTCCACCAGCGGCTCCGCGGCTACCGCAGCGGCCGTACGAGCCTTCTCATCTCGCACCGCCTCAACACGGTGCGCGACGCGGACCACATCGTCGTCCTCGCCGACGGCCGGACAGCCGAGGAGGGCACCCATGACGAGCTGATGGCCCTCGGCGGACAGTACGCCCGCCTGTTCACCCGCCAGGCGGCCGATTTCCAGCTCACGCCGGCCCGGCCCGTCCGCGAGTCCGCTTCGACAGGCCCCGATTGATCGTTGTGCCCTCGGCTCTACTCCGCGACGCCGCGGCGCGGCGCGTCCGGGGACGTCTCCGCTCACCGCCGCCGTACGGTGTGAGACGATGATCGGCCCCGGACGGTGACGCCGGGAAGCAAGCACGGTGACGGGACGCCGACGGAGGGCCTGCGCGGAATGGCTGTCATTCATCACACCACCCTGACCCCCAGCAAGCTGGAGCTGCTCACGTCGTGGCTCCCCGCCCGGCCCTGGTACCAGGCGCCGGGGCGCCTGCCGGAGCTGACGAAGGCCGGCGGCTTCCGGCTCGACGATCCCGAGGGCGAGGTCGGGATGGAGTTCATGGTGGTCAACGACGCGGCCGGCGACCGGCCGGTCTCCTACCACGTCCCGCTCACCTATCGGGGGGCGCCGCTTGAGGGAGCCGAGCACGCCCTCATCGGCACGGCGGAGCACGGGGTCCTGGGCCGGCGATGGATCTACGACGGAACCCACGACCCGGTCCTCCTCGCCCAGCTCCTCGCCGTGTTCCGGGGTGATGCGAAGCCGCAGCACCAGAGCGAGAGCGACACCCCCGATCCCACCGTTACCAGGAGCTTCACCGGAACCCCCGCCTGGGGCCCGATCCTGTCGGCCACCACTGACGACGGGCCGCACGGCACCGACGTCGTCGTGCTCACCGCCGCGGACGGCGCGCCGGAGGAGCGGCTGGCCGTGCGTGTGAACCGCGTCCTGAGCCCAGGCGCGCAGGACGCCGCCGAGGCGCGGGGACACATCACGGCCGGATGGCGCCTGCCGGACGATGCCGAGGCCCGCGGGGTGTTCGCCGTCGTCAGGGACGTCTGACCCCGCCTGGTGGGTCCAGTCCGGCCCTTGGCATCCTCGATCTTGCGAATACCCGAGGTGCGATGCGAGCTTGTCTTGCATGGCAGCAGCACCTGGCAGGCGCTACCTGTTCTCAACGACGCACCCGGGCCTGAGGGAGGCCCCGGTCAGGGGGTCAGGTTAGCGGCAGCCGCCGGCGCAGCCGTCGTCCCGAGCGGCGTCGGCGGGCGCGGAGACCGAGGCCGCCGGGACGGCGCAGCAGGCGTCGCCGCGCCAGGCTTCGCGACCTTCCTTGACCGCCACGGCGGCGATGACCAGGGCGGCGATCGGATCGGCCCAGGACCAGCCGAAGACGCTGTTGAGCGCCAGCCCCGCCAGGAGCACCGCGGACAGGTAGGTGCACAGCAGGGTCTGCCGGGAGTCGGCGACCGCCGAGGCCGAGCCGAGTTCGCGACCGGCGCGGCGCTGTGCGTACGACAGCAGCGGCATGACGACCAGCGAGAGGGCGGCCAGTATCAGGCCGGGGACGGAGTGATCGGCCTCGTCGGCGCCGAGCAGGGTCCGCAGCGCGTCGACGGTGACGTAGACGGCCAGGGCGAAGAAGGAGAGCGCGATGACTCTAAGGGCGGTCTTCTCCCGCTTCTCGTGCTCAGGGGTGGAGAATTGCCAGGCCACCGCCGCGGCGGAGGCGACCTCCACCACGGAGTCCAGCCCGAATCCGACCAGGGCGGCCGAGGAGGCCAGGGTGCCGGCGGTGATGGCGACGACGGCCTCGACCACGTTGTAGGTGATGGTGGCGGCCACCAGGAGCCGGATGCGTCGCCGGAGCGTGTCGCGGCGGGCCGGAGGGGGGCCCAGGGAGAGCGCGGTCATCGGCAGCAGTCCTTCTCGGCCGCGTCCGGGCAGGTGCCGTCGGCGGCCACCGTGATCACCACGGTGCGCAGGTCGTCCAGGGCACGGCCGAGCCGCTCGTCGGCCAATTCGTAGCGGGTGCGGCGGCCGACGGGCACGGCCACGACCAGGCCGCAGTCGCGCAGACAGGCCAGGTGGTTGCTCAACCGGGTGCGGGAGACGCCCAGCAGCTCGGCCAGGTCGGCGGGATGGGCCGGGGCCTCGCGGAGCGCGAGGAGGATGCGGCAGCGGATCGGGTCGGCCAGGGCGCGGCCGAAGCGGGCGAGCCCCTCGACGTCGGGAGCGATGGTGAGCACGCCACGATAGTACAGAGCATCCTGAATTCAGGGAAGTATGAATCCTGTGCGTCTACGAACCGGGCGGTCAGCGACGGCATGGCGGGGATCACGGCGGCGAGCCGGCCATCCGGATCCGCGGTGAAGTGCGGCGCCTCCCGCACCTCCCACCACGACCGCGTGACGAGGATCGTCTCCGCCTTTCCCGTCCGGCCGTCCAGGTAGCCGCTCTCGCGCTGGCCGGTCTCCCGGACGACGACGCGGCCCCGCTTCGCGCCGGCGTCGTAGTCGTTCCAGTTGACGCCGTGACAGGCCCACAGCATCTCCTGCGTCTGCCCGGTGGACCTGCCGTGGAGCTCCCGGTGGGAGAACTTCGCCTGGGCGGCCATGGTGATGCTGTTGCGTACGCAGTCGTTCTGCCGCCACAGGAAGTAGTTCGCGACCTCGACGGGGTCGGCCAGCGTGAACGCGCGGGCCACAGCGCTGCGCCGACGTCGTCTCCCCGGTCTCCGGCGGCCTGGCTCGATCCTGGGGTGGATGGCGCAGGATCTCACGCCATGGTGGAGGAGCCGCCACTGCTTATCGTGAAATGGCTGGATCCGGACCGGCGGGGCCGGCGTCGCCGGGGACCTGGAGGCGGCCCAGGAGCATGAGCAGGAGTTCGTCGACGATCTGGTCGAGGGTGGCGTCGACCCAGCCGACGGCCCAGTCGTGCATCAGGCCGTTGATCGCTCCGATGAAGGCGGCGGCCGTGACGCGGAAGTCGCGGGCGGGGATCTCGCCGCGGCCCGCGGCGTCGTCCAGCTGCTCGCACAGGAAGGCTATCCAGCGGGCCCGGCGGTCCAGGCGCTGCCGGTCCAGGCGGGGGCTGACGCCGATGATCTCCACGAAGGCGATGCGGGTGTGGCGTGGGTCGGCGGTGGCTCCGGCGGCGTACGCGCGGAACAGCCGGCTGCAGCGTTCGACGGGCTCCAGGTGCCGAACCTGGGGGAGTACGCCGAGGACGGCCTGCTGCGCGACGTCGTTGACGTACAGGTGCAGCTCGGCCAGCAGGTCCTCCAGCGTGTGGAACTCCTCGTAGAACTGGCGGCTGGACAGCCCGGCGACGCGGCACACGTCCGTGATCCTGGTGGCGCGGTAGCCGGGCCCGGCGCCGAACAGGTCGAGGGCCGCCTCCAGGAAGCGCCTGCGGCGCTCGGCCTGCCGTTCCGCCGCGGGCCTGCCGCCGTACCGGCCCGCCGCCGGTGTGATCCTGCCCGCCACCACGTCCTCCGCTCCGTTGTCATGAATTTTGGGCCTTGTAGCGGAGGTCAGACGTGCCTACTATCCAGTAACACAGTCTGAATATCGCAATGTTCAGACTTGTGCGAGTCCATGCGCCGAAGGCGCGCGGACCCCTCGGCCGGCCATGCTCGCTCACCGCCCACCTCCCACCCCCCGGAGGAAGCACATGCACGCTTCGGCCCTCGCACGCCTGCGCAGATCCCTGCTCGCCGCCGCCGTGGCGGTCGGGGGCGCCGTCGTCTGCGGCGTTCCGGCCGCTCCCGCGAGCGCCGCCGACGGACTGCGCGAGGTGATGTTCGTCGGCAACAACTGGGACGGCACCGCGGACGTCATCGAGTCGAGCGGGGACTTCGCCAGGATCGGCCGGATCAACGTCATCCCCGACAAGGCCCGGCGGCTGGCCGAGATCTACCTCAACCCCATCAAGCTGGCCTTCTTCCTGGGCATCCGGCAGGGCCCGGGCGAGGGTCACGACCAGTTCGTCGACGACATGTACGCCACCCCGGACGGCACGGCCATGGTCGTCTCCCGCCCGAGCTTCGCCGACGTGGTGTCCGTCGACCTGACCACCGGCGCGATCCGATGGCGCTTCCCGGTCTCCGGCTTCCGCGCCGACCACATGGCCGTGTCCCCCGACGGGACCCGGGTCGCCGTGTCGGCCTCCACGTCCAACACCGTGCACGTGCTGGACATCAACACCGGCAGGCAGCTCGGCTCGTTCCGTACGGGGGACAAGCCGCACGAGAACGTCTTCACCGGCGGCGGCAGGTACATCTGGAACATGTCGATCGGCGAGGTCAACAACGACTTCGACAGCCCGTCGCAGGACTGGCTGAAGGGCGACCGCCACATCACGATCGCCGACGCCTCGACGTACAAGGTCGTCAGGACCATCGACATGCGCGACCGCCTGGACGCCTCCGGCCGCAAGGACCTGTCGGACGCGGTGCGGCCGGCCGTCTTCACCCCGGACGAGTCGAAGCTGTACTTCCAGGTCTCGTTCTTCAACGGCTTCGCCGAGTACGACACCGCCACCGACACGATCACCCGGATCAAGACCCTGCCGAAGAACCCGGCCACCAGCGAGGACCGCACCACCTGGGTCAACGACTCCCGGCACCACGGATTGTCGATCAACCCCGCCGGTGACAAGCTCTGCGTCGCCGGGACGATGGACGACTACGCCACCGTCGTCGACCGGGCCACGCTGCGGGAGGGACCGCTGGTGAGCGCGTCCAAGCCCTACTGGGCGACCGTCAGCGGCGACGGGCGGGCCTGCGTCATCTCCGAGAGCGGCGCCGACCGGGTCACCGCCATCGACTTCGCGACCGGGCAGAAGATCACCTCGGTGCCGGTCGGCGACCACCCGCAGCGCGTCCGCATCGCCCGCGTCCCGGCCGGCTGGACGCCACCGGCCGCGGGCTGAGGCCCTCCCGGGTGCCGGGACGGACGGTCCGTCCCGGCACCACCGGGCGTGCTCCCCGGGTCAGGCGTCCTCGTCCACCTGGATGGCGGCGGCCGGGCAGACGGCGGCGGCCTCGCGGACCGCGGTGTGCAGGTCCTCGGCGGGCTCGGGCTCCAGCAGGACGACGACGCCGTCCTCGTCGCGCTGGTCGAACACCTCCGGCGCGATCAGCGCGCACTGCCCGGCGCCGCAGCACTTCGCCTCGTCGACGACGACCTTCATGTCCATGTCCTCCTTGCCGCTCGGGCCACTGTGGTCAGGGATCACCAGCGGACCGGGACCTCGCGCAGGCCGCCGACGGCGAGCCCCTCCACGCGTTCCAGCTCCTCCACGGGCACGGCCAGCTCCAGCGTCGGCAGCCGGCGCAGCAGCACCTCCAGGACGACCTGCAACTCGGTGCGGGCCAGTGCCTGCCCCAGGCAGGAGTGGGCGCCGGAGCCGAAGGCCAGGTGGGGGTTCGGGCTTCGGGTCAGGTCCATCTCGCCGGCGTTCTCGAAGGCGGTCTCGTCGCGGTTGGCGGCCGCCATGCTGCACACCACGGTCGTGCCGCAGGGCAGGACCGTGCCGCTGACCTCGGTCTCCGCGTTCAGGTAACGGGGCAGGCCGAAGCCGGAGTTGGCGTCGAAGCGCAGCGACTCCTCCACCGTGGTGCGGATCAGCGACGGATCGGCCAGCAGCCGCTCCCACCGGGAGCGGTCGTCGGCCAGCAGCATGGAGACCATCTTCCCGATCATGTTGGCGGTGGTCTCGTGCCCGGCGACCAGCAGCGCCATGCCCGTGACCAGGATCTGGATGTCGGCCAGCCCGCCGGTTTCGGGGCCACCGGCCGTGATCAGCTCGCTCAGCAGGTCGTCGCCGGGCTCGGCGCGCTTGGCCGTGACGAGGTCGGACATGTACTGGAAGAACTCGCCCTGGGCGGCCTCGGTCTCGGCCTTGCCGTAGCGGGTCAGGTTGAGCAGCGTGTCGGACCAGTAGGAGAACCGGTCCCGGTCGGCGGCCGGCACGCCGAGCATGTCGCAGATGACGTAGACCGGCAGCGGGAAGCCGAGGCTCGCCCTGAGGTCGCCGGGCGCGCCGCGCTTGACCATGTCGTCCACGAGCTCCTCGGCGATCTGGATCATGGCGGGCCGCAGGGCGTTCATGCGCTTGGCGGTGAACCACCTGCCGACCAGGCGCCGCCAGTGCTGGTGCTCCTCGCCGCTGTCCGGGATGATCGTCGCCAGCTCGCTGCTGAACACCCCGCCGCCGTCCGCCGACAACCGGGCGGCGTCGGGTGCGTCGAGCCGGCGGGTGAAGCGCGGGTCGGCCAGCACCTGCTTGACGTCCTCGTACCGGGTCAGCAGCGTCGCCGTGTCGCCGCTGGGCAGCGTGACGTGGGCCACCGGGCACGTGGCGCGCAGCTCGGCCCACTCGGCGGGCGGGTCGAGCGCCGCGTCGTTGGGGATCGGGTAACTCAGGACCCGCTCGTCGGTGCTCATTCGGCATCTCCTCCTGCGAATGGTCGGTCGCCGTGCACCCTCCCGGTCGGAGGGGCGGCGCCTCTCACGTATGCCCGCGCCGGTGTGAAGGCCGGTCGTGCCGGTGCCCGTCCGTGTGCAAACTTCCGTGCGTTCCAGAGGGGGAGACGGCCGCCGTCCTGGGCGGCGTGCTCGCCAGTCAGGGCAGGCTGTCGGTGTACTGGCTGGGGCTCGTGGTGACGCTCGCCGCGATAGCCGGCGACAGCGCGGGCTACTTCATCGGCCGCAGCCTCGGCCCCAGGGTCCTGAACGTGCGGGCCCTGCGCCGCCGTCGCCACCGCGTGGAGAGGGCACAGGCGCTGATCCGCCGGTGGGGCCCTCAGGCGGTGTTCTTCGCCCGGTTCACCGCGTTCCTGCGCGCCATGATGCCGGCCCTGGCCGGGGTCTCGCGCATGAGCTACCGGCGGTTCTTCCTGTTCAACGTCCTGGGCGGGGTGCTCTGGGGAGTCGCTTACACCCTCCTGGGCTTCTTCGCCGGCGCGGCGTACGAGCAGGTGCGGTCGGCCGTCGGCGGTGTGGCTGCGGCCGTTCTCGCCGCGGTCGTCGTGACCGCCCTGGTCGCGTGGCGCGTCCGGCGGCACCGCGGCAGGCGGTAGGCGGCCACGGGAGGGGGCGCGGCGTGCGGGCCCGTCCATCGGACGGGCCCGCACATCACTGGTGTCCCCCCGGCGCCTGTCCGGGTCCGGCCGGAGCGGCTTCGAAGCCGCTCCGCTCTGGTCCGCCGGACCGGGCGGGTCGTCTGTCAGTCCTTGTTCGACTGCCGCCAGTCCCGTACGACGTCGCGGATCCTGTCGAACACGGCCACCGGCGGGCCGACCAGCATGTTCGCGGTGGCGGACTCCCCGGCGCCCGGGTGGGGCCTGGTCGGCGAGATCGCCTCGGCGACCCGGACCGCACCGGCCATGCGGCGCAGCCGCTCGGGGGAGGTCTCCTGACGCAGCCGGGGGAACTCCTCCCGTTCCTCGTGCGTGGCGTGGTCGACGACCGCCTTCTCCAGGGCGGCCAGCCGGGCGTCGAACTCGGGGTGGTCGACGCCGAGGTCGTACAGGTCGGACAGGGCGTGTTTGGCCTCGTCCTCCTCGTGCAGCCGGGCCTCGACGACCTCTTCGCCCGCCTTCGACCGCGCCGCCGGGTGCACGACCTGCTCCTCCGCGGCCTCGTGCACCGCCAGCAGCCGTACGAGGTCGTTGAACAGCTCACGCCTGCGCTCGCCCCGCGCGGCGGCGACCTCCGCGAACATGGTCTTGATCTGGTTGTGCTGCGCCAGCAGCAGGTCGATGACGTCCTGTTCCGTAGCAGTGCTCACTGTCGTCACCTTTCGACTCGGAGACTCGGACCCGCCTGCCCGGGCTCGGCCGCCCTACACCCCGCGCCTCGCCCGGACGTTTCCGTTGAGCCGGAGGGCGTCGTGATGCGTCATAGAGAGCATGAGGATTTCGCGTATCGCGTTGCTGCCGCTGGCGGCTCTGCCCGTCCTGGCCGTCACGGCTCCCGCCGAGGCGGTCACGGCGTCCAGGAAGCTGGTCGTGGAGTTGCGGGAGGAGGGCGGGTTCGCCGGGCTGCGTGACCGCGTGGCCGTCTACACCGACGGCTGCGCCGTGCTGAGCCGCCGCACCGGACCCACCGTCCGCAAATGCCTGACCGCCGCGGAGTGGCGCGGCCTGCGCGGCTCGCTGAAGCACCTGCGGCTCGGCCGCTCCGAGCCTCCGCCGCAGGGGGCCGACTTCCTCGCCTACCGCCTGAACTACAAGGGCCACCGGGCCACCCGCTACACGCTGCCCCCGACCTGGCGACCGGTCGTGAGCAGGCTGGAGAAGGTCCTGGTCAAATACTGGGCGCCCGACTGACCGTCTCGGCTCGGCTACGCAGGTAGGAGGCTCCGTTGAGGTCGACGATCGCGCCGCTGGCCCACCCGGCGGCCGGTGACGCCAGGTACGGGACCGCGGCCGCGATCTCCTCGGGCCTCGCCACTCTCCCGAACGGGCTCTGGGCGCGGATCTCGTCCCCCCGCGGTCCCTTGAGATGCCCCTCGGTCATGTCGGTCTCGACGAAGCCGGGCGCCACGGTCGCCACCGCGATGCCGAGGGGCGCCAGGGCGACGGCGAGCGACTGGCCCAGCGCGTTGAGGCCCGCCTTGCTCGCCCCGTACGCGGGACTGTCGGGTTCGCCGCGGAAGGCGCCGCGCGGTCGGTCCTGGTCGTCACGGTGTCAGCCGGTTCGTCCTTTCTGCCGCGTCGAGGGTGCGTAGGGGGACCTCCAGCCGGGAGGCGAGCTCGGCCACGCTCGTGCCGTACGTCTCGGCCACCGTGACGCCCTCGGGGCCGATGTGGAAGACGGCGCGGTCGGTGTAGAGGCGGCTCACGCAGGCGAGCCCGGTGAGGGGATAGGTGCACTCGGGGACGAGCTTGGGCGTGCCGTCCTTGGCGAACAGGGTCATCATGACGAACACCTGCTTGGCGCCGGTGGCCAGGTCCATGGCGCCGCCCACGGCGGGGATGGCGTCGGGGGCGCCGGTGTGCCAGTTGGCCAGGTCGC
>NZ_JBFAOO010000226.1:0-10907 GCF_040675265.1 Microbispora sp. NPDC049633 | reverse complement strand
AGGTGCTGGACATGGGCCGCAAGGTCCGCCTGGCCACCCCGGCCCAGCGGCGGGCCGTCTTCGCCCGCTACGCCACCTGCTGGATCGACGGCTGCCCCCTGCCCGCCACCAGATGCCAGATCGACCACGCCGACAACTGGAGCACCGGCGGACTGACCGACCTCAAGCTCCTCGGCCCGGCCTGCCAGTTCCACAACCGCGACCGCTACCAACACCCCGACCGCTACACCCGCCGCAAGATCGGCGAAGACCGCTGGACCTTCACCTACCTCGGCCGGTTCGCGCCTTTCCGCCAGCGTTGACGGGCCCGCTCGCACCGTGGCGCGGGACAATGACCCTATGGAGATCTGGATCAATCCGGCCTGCTCGAAGTGCCGGTCGGCCTTGTCCCTGCTGGACGCCGAGGGCGCCGGGTACACGATTCGGCACTACCTGGAGGACCCGCCGAGCGCGGAGGAGCTCGCAGAGATGCTGCGGCGTCTCGGGCTGGAACCCTGGGACGTCGCCCGCCTCGGCGAGCCCGTCGCGGCGGAGCTGGGCATCGAGTCGTGGCCGCGCGACGAGGCGGCTCGCGGGCGGTGGATCGAGGCCATGACCGCTCACCCGATCCTGATCCAGCGGCCGATCATCACCGCCGACGACGGGACCGCCGTGGTCGCCCGCTCCCCCGAGGCCGTACGCTCCGTCCTGCCGTGACGAAGGGGCCCGCACTAGGCTTGCCGCCGTGAGCAAGACCAAGAGCAAGGGCGGCCAGGGCACTCCGGCGACCGTCGCCCTCACGCAGGCCAAGGCGGAGTTCACCCTTCACCCCTACGACCACGACCCGAACGCCCAGGCGTACGGCGAGGAGGCGGCCGACGCGCTCGGCCTGCCGTACGAGCAGATCTTCAAGACGCTGGTGGCGGAGACCGAGGCGGGCCTGGCGGTCGCGGTCGTGCCGGTCGCGGGCAAGCTCGACCTCAAGGCGTTCGCTGCGGCGCTGAAGGGCAAGCGGGCGGCGATGGCCGACGCGGCGAAGGTGGAGCGGGTCACCGGCTACGTGGTGGGAGGCATCAGCCCGCTCGGGCAGCGCAAGCGGCTGCCGACCGTGGTGGACGAGTCGGCGCTCGGCTTCGAGACGATCTACTTCTCCGCCGGGCGGCGTGGCCTGCAGATCGAGACGGCGCCGGGCAACCTCATCCGGCTCGCCCAGGCGGTGACCGCCCCCATCGCCAAGGCCTGAACCTGTCGAGTGTTGCCGTCGCCCGTCCGGCTCGCAGGCGTGAAACTGGCCGCAGACCGTAGGGAACGGGGAGATATGAACGAACTGGCCGGCCTCACCGCGACCGAGATGGCCGCGCTGCTCCGGGCCCGCGAGGTGAGCGCGGTCGAACTGACCGAGGCGTGCCTGCGGCGCATCGACGAGACGAACCCGCGGGTCAACGCCGTCGTCACGCTGACCGCGGAGCGGGCGCTCGACCAGGCCGCGCGCGCCGACGAGGACCTGCGGCGCGGGCACGTGCGCGGCCCGCTGCACGGCATCCCGGTCGCGCACAAGGACCTCGCCGACACCGCGGGCGTGCGGACCACGTACGGCTCACCGGCCTTCGCGAACCACGTGCCCACCGAGGACGACCCGCTGGTGCGGCGCATCCGTGAGGCGGGCGGGATCGCGCTCGGCAAGACGAACACCCCGGAGTTCGGCACCGGCTCGCACACGGTCAACGAGGTGTTCGGAGCGACGCGCAACCCCTACGACCTGTCGAAGAGCGCGGGCGGCAGCAGCGGCGGCGCCGCGGCGGCGCTGGCGTGCCGGATGGTGCCGCTCGCCGACGGCTCCGACATGGGCGGGTCGCTGCGCAACCCCGCGTCGTTCTGCAACGTGGCGGGCCTGCGGCCCACCCCCGGGCGGGTGCCCGCCAAGTCGGCGACGGCGGCCTGGTTCACGCTCAGCGTGCCGGGTCCGATGGCCCGCACGGCCGCCGACCTGGCGCTGTTCATGTCGGCCGTCGCCGGGTTCGACCCGGTCTCGCCGTTCTCGATCCGCGAGGACGGCTCGGCGTTCGCGGCGCCGCTGGACCTGCACCTCGCCGACATGGACCTCGCCGGCGTCCGCGTCGCCTTCAGCCCCGACCTGGGCGGCCTCCCGGTCGACCCGCGGACGGCCGCGGCGACGGCGCGAGCGGCCGAGACGCTGGCCGGGCTGGGCGCCAAGGTCGAGCAGGTGGACCTGGACCTGTCCGACGCCGAGGAGGCGTTCCGCGTCTACCGGTCGTGGTACTACGCGCTCAGTTTCGGCGACCTGCCCGAGGTGGGTCCCAACGTGGCCTGGAACGTGGAGCAGGGGCGACAGGTCACCGGGGCCGACCTCGCCCGGGCCGAGCGGCTGCGCACCGGGCTGTTCCACCGTATGCGGGAGTTCTTCGGCCGGTACGCCTTCCTCGTGGCGCCCGTCAGCCAGGTGCCGCCGTTCCCGGTCGAGCAGCCGTACGTCACGGAGGTGGCGGGGGTGGAGATGCCCGACTACCTGGCGTGGATGCGCTCGTGCTACTGGATCAGCGTGCTGCACGCGCCCGCGATGTCGGTGCCGTGCGGGTTCACGCCCGAGGGCCTGCCGGTCGGCCTGCAGATCGTCGGCAGGCCGTGGGCCGACATGGACGTCCTGCGTCTCGGGCACGCCTTCGAGCAGGCGACCGGCCTGTGGCGGACCGAGCCGGTCCTCGGCTAGGAGCGACGGGGCCTAGCGGCCGCGCTGGTTGTACGTCACGGCGAACTCGATGACCCAGAAGACCGCGGTGGCGACGAGCGGCCAGGCGAACAGCACGCCGTGCGCGGTCAGGTCCAGCGAGGCCGTGGTGGTGTAGCCGTCCGGTCCCGCCGCCTGGACCACGCCCTTGGCCGTGCCGCCGACCAGCATCGCGACGTACCCGGCGAGCAGCCCGCCGGTCGCGAGCCCCACGAGGACCTCGACCGGCCGGTCGCGCGACAGCACGTACCCCGCGACCGCGCAGACCAGGCCGAACGCGCCGGTGACGGCGGCGAACCAGCCGTCGGCCTCGATGAGGGACTGCGTCTCCGGGTCGGCCAGGTGCGGCGTCCCGTCGATCAGCACGTACCGCGTGGCGGGGGCGAGCGCCGACCAGACGTATCCGGCGACCACGCCAAGGACGGCGAGCACGAGGACGGTCACGACGGTCGTAGCCAGATTGCCCCTCAGATGCCGCACCGTCCAGATAGTACCCACATGGTAATCGGGACCGATCCCGTTACTCTTGCTGAAGCCGCGTGCAGGGGACGCACGGCATCGGTGTTGGCCAAGGAGGCCGAGTGAGCGAAGAGGTATGGCAGATCGACCCGTCCGGCCCGTTGCGGGGGGACGTGGAGGTCCGGGGATCGAAGAACGCGGTGTCCAAGCACATGGTGGCGGCGATGCTCGGGACGGGCCCGAGCACGCTGCACAACGCCCCCGAGGTCGGCGAGGTGGGGCTGACCGCCGCCATGCTCGAAGCCCTCGGCATCCATGTGGAGATCACCCCGGGTGAGATCACCATCGAGCGGGGCAGCGAGATCCGGCCGCGCGTGCCGGAGGAGTACACCGGGCTCAACCGCATCCCGATCCTGATGCTCGGCCCGCTGCTGCACCTGGCGGGCGAGGCGTTCGTCCCCCTCGTCGGCGGCGACCCCATCGGCAGGCGGCCGGTGAACTTCCACGTCGAGGCCCTGCGGTCGATGGGCGCGGAGATCGAGGTCGGCGACAACGGCATCACCGCCAAGGCGAGCCGCCTGCGCGGCAACCGCATCACGCTCCCCTACCCCAGCGTGGGCGCCACCGAGACGATCCTCATGACGGCGGTCCTGGCGGAGGGCAAGACCGTCATCAAGGGCGCGGCGATGGAGCCCGAGGTGGTGGAGCTGGCGCTGTTCCTCCAGCGCATGGGCGCGATGATCGAGCTTAGCCCGGACCGGCGCATCGTCATCGAGGGCGTCGAGAAGCTGCACGGCGCCTCCACCTGGCTGGCCGGCGACCGCATCGAGGCGTTCTCCTACCTGGTGGCGGGCCTGGTGACGGGCGGCGAGGTGCGCGTGCACGGCTGCCACCAGGACCGGCTCGTGACCGCCATCACCACGCTGGCGAGGATGGGCGCGCGGTTCGAGATAACCGACGAGTGGTTGTGCGCCTCGGCCCCGGACGGCCTGCGCGCGGCGGCGGTGCAGACCGACACCCACCCCGGTTTCATGACGGACTGGCAGACGCCGCTGATGGTGCTGTTCACCCGCGCCGAGGGCATGTCGGTGCTGCACGAGACGGTGTTCGAGAACCGGCTCGTGTACGTGCCCGCGCTGCAGAAGATGGGGTGCGAGATCGAGGTGTTCGCCCAGTGCCTGGGCGGCCCGGCGTGCCGCTATCACGACACCAACGCCAAGCACTCGGCGGTCGTACGCGGAGTCTCCAACCTGCGCGGGGCCGACGTCACGCTCCCCGACATCCGCGCCGGGTTCTCCGCGGTGCTGGCCGCCGCCGTGGCCGAGGGCACCTCGACCCTGCGGGGCGTCAACCACATCGAACGCGGTTACCACAGACCGTTCGAACAGTTCACCTCGCTCGGATTGAAGATCAACAGGATCACGTAAAGCTTTACGGCTCCCGGGTTTGGACAAACGCCAGAGGTCGCACTGATATCCCGTGACCTCTCGTCTTCTCGGCGTCACCGTCGGGCGCGCCGTCCTCGCGCTGGGCCTGTGCGGCACAGCCGGGGGCACCCTGGTCGCCGGGCTGGCCATGCCCTTCGTGGGCGGAGCCGGCCTGGCGGCCAGGAGCGCCGCGTCCACTCTCACCTACCTGCCCGCGCCGCTGCGCGAGGAGCCGCTGCCCGAGGTGACACGGCTGCTCGACCGCAACGGGCGTCAGATCGCGCAGTTCTACTACCAGAACCGGCAGTCGGTGCCGCTGAGCGCGGTCGCCCCGGTCATGCGCCGGGCCATCGTCGCCATCGAGGACGCCCGGTTCTACGAGCACGGCGGCCTCGACCTCAAGGGCACGCTGCGCGCCTTCGTCACCAACACCCGGGCCGGCGGGATCCGGCAGGGCGGCTCGTCCATCAGCCAGCAACTCGTCAAGAACATCATGCTGAACCAGGCCGAGTCGGAGGACGAGCGGGCGCAGGCCCTCGTGCGCTCGTTCCGCCGCAAACTCGACGAGCTGCGGTACGCGCTGGCGCTGGAGCGCAAATACACCAAGGACCAGATCCTCGAGCGTTACCTCAACATCGCCTACTTCGGCGCGGGGGCGTTCGGCGTGCAGGCCGCGGCCAAGCGGTTCTTCGGCGTCGACGCCGCCGACCTGACGCTCACGCAGGCCGCGACGCTCGCCGGCGTCGTGCGCACGCCGTACGACACCGATCCCTCCCTGGGCGACGAGCACAGGGACCGGCTGCGGGCCCGGCGCGACCTGGTCCTGGGCCGGATGGCCGAGCTCGGGGTGATCGACGGCAACGTGGCGCGGACCGCCGCCGCCGAGCCGCTGGGGCTGCGCCTGCGGCCCGAGCCCGGCGGCTGCGCCGGCAGCGCCTACCCCTTCTTCTGCGTGTACGTGGAACGCGAGGTGCTCAGCAACCCCGCGTTCGGCTACACCAGGGCCGACCGGGAGCGGCGCCTGCAGCGGGGCGGGCTGACCATCTGGACGACCGTCGACCCGGTCGCGCAGCGGGCCGCGGCGCGTGCCATCGCCGCGCGGGTCAGACCGCGCGACAACCAGGTCGCGTCGGAGACCATGATCGAGCCGGGCACCGGGCACATCCGCGCGATGGCGGTGAGCAAGCGGTACGGGCGCAACCCGCACGACCGCGACCTCGGGCCCGCCACCACCTACAACCTGGCGGCCGACACGGCGCACGGCGGCGGGCTCGGCCTGCAGGCGGGCTCCACGTTCAAGGTGTTCACGCTGGCCACCGCGCTCAAGCAGGGGATGCGGTTCGGCGACGGCTTCACGATCCCCGGCTCGTACGTCCCGTCGTACGGCTATCGCGACTGCTCGGGCAGGGCCGTCAACGACCCGAAAACGGTCATCCACAACGCGGGCGGCGAGGGCGGCGGCGGGCCGTACAGCCTGGAGATGGGCACCTGGCAGTCGGTGAACATCTTCTACATGCGGCTGGAGCGCGAGGTCGGCCTGTGCGACGTCGTGCAGACGGCCAGGTCACTGGGCATCAGGCGGGCGGACGGCGCGCCGCTGCACGAGGTGCCGACGTTCACGCTGGGGGCCAACGAGATGGACCCGACCACCGTGGCGGCGGCGTATGCGGCGCTGGCCGCCCGTGGCCGCTACTGCCGGCCGCTGGCCATCACCGCCGTGGTGGAACGTGACGGCACCCGCACCGACATCCCGCCGGCGTGCGTGAGCGCGATCGAGCCCGAGGTCGCCGACGCGGTGAGCCATGTGCTCACGGGGGTCTTCACCAGGGGCACGATGCGCGGCCAGTCCATCGGGCGGCCCGCCGCGGGCAAGACGGGCACCAACAACGGGTACACCTCGGCCTGGTTCGCCGGGTACACCCCCGGCCTCGCGGCCGCCGTGAGCGTGGGCGACATCCGCGGCTCCTACCGCTATCCGCTCACCGGCGTCACCATCGGCGGCCGCTACTACGGCTCGGTGCAGGGCGCCTCGCTGCCCGGCCCGATCTGGGTGGACTCGATGCGCGCGGCGCTGCGGGACGTCCCCGTGTACGGCTTCGTCCCGCCCGACATGGCCCGGTTCGGCGGCGGGTTCACGCCGGGCCTGAAGGAGGCGCTGGAGAAGCAGCGCAAGAAGAAGGAGAAGAAGAAGCGGGAGCGGGAGGCCGAGCGGCCGGTCAGCCGGCCAGGCAGGCCGGACCGAGCAGCTGCTTGAGGTCGCCCATCAGGGCCGGCGAGGGGCTCACGCGGAGCCGGTCGTCCAGCCGCATGACCGTCGTACGCGGCCCGTTGTGCACCTGGAGGTGGACCTCCGTGGTCCCCGGGTGGGTGGTGAGCACCTCCTTGAGCCGGCCGACGACGGGCGGCGTGCAGCGGTTGATCGGCATGCTCACCACCAGCGGCCCGCCCGACTCGGCGGTGAGGTCCGGCGCGGTCACCTCCATCGCGATGATCTTCGCGACGTCCTCCCGCTTGTCGATCCGGCCCTTGACGAAGACGATCGCGTCCTCGGCGAGCACGGTCGCGCAGAGCTGGTAGGCCGACGGGAAGATCATGACCTCGATCGAGCCCTCCAGGTCCTCCAGCATGGTGAGGACCCAGGTGTCGCCCTTCTTGGTCACCTTGCGCTGCAGGCCCGACAGGATGCCGCCGACCGTGACGACCTGCCCGTCGGGGCGGCTGTCGTCCTGCAGCGCCGCGATCGAGCAGTCGGCGCCCGCCGACAGGATGTGCTCGACGCCGAACAACGGGTGGTCGGAGACGTACAGGCCGAGCATCTCCCGCTCGAACTGCAGCAGCGTCGTCTTGTCCCACTCCCCCGGCGGGATCTGCACGTCGAAGGTCTGGTCCTCGCCGCCGTCGATCGCGCCGAACAGCGAGTCCTGGCCGATGGCCTCGTTCTTCTTGATGTCGATGATCGCGTCCACGGCCTGCTCGTGGACCATCAGCAGACCCTTGCGCACGTGCCCGAACGAGTCGAACGCGCCCGACTTGATCAGCGACTCGATGACCCGCTTGTTGCAGACGACCGCCGGAACCTTGCGCAGGAAGTCCTTGAAGTCGGTGAACCTGCCCTTCTCCTTGCGCGCCGCGATGATCCCGTCCACGACGTTCGCGCCGACGTTGCGGATGGCCGACAGGCCGAACCGGATGTCGGTGCCGCGCGGGGTGAAGTCGAAGTCGGAGTCGTTGACGTCCGGCGGGAGCACCGTGATGCCCATGCGGCGGCACTCGTTGAGGTAGAGGGCCGACTTGTCCTTGTCGTCCTTGACGCTGGTCAGCAGCGCCGCCATGTACTCGGCCGGGTAGTTGGCCTTGAGGTAGGCGGTCCAGTACGACACCAGGCCGTATCCGGCGGTGTGGGCCTTGTTGAAGGCGTAGTCGGAGAACGGGAGAAGGATGTCCCACAGGGCCTTGATGGCCGCAGCGGAGAACCCGTTCTCCTTCATGCCCTTCTCGAAGAACTCGAACTGCTTGTCCAGCTCGGACTTCTTCTTCTTGCCCATCGCGCGGCGGAGCAGGTCGGCGCCGCCGAGCGTGTAGTTGGCCACCTTCTGCGCGATGGCCATGACCTGCTCCTGATACACGATCAGGCCGTGGGTCGTGCTGAGGATGTCCTTGAGCGGCTCCTCCAGCTCGGGGTGGATCGGGGTGATCTCCTGCTGGCCGTTCTTGCGCAGGGCGTAGTTGGTGTGCGAGTTGGCGCCCATCGGGCCGGGCCGGTAGAGCGCGAGGGCCGCGGAGATGTCCTCGAAGTTGTCGGGCTTCATCAGCCGCAGCAGCGTGCGCATGCCGCCGCCGTCCAGCTGGAAGATGCCGAGCGTGTCGCCCTTGGCCAGCAGCTCGTACGTTTTGGTGTCGTCGAGCGGGAGGTCGAGCAGCTCGATCCTGTTCCCGGTGTTGCCCTCGATCATCTTCAGGCAGTCGTCGATGATCGTGAGGTTGCGCAGGCCCAGGAAGTCCATCTTCAGCAGGCCGAGCGTCTCGCAGGTCGGGTAGTCGAACTGCGTGATGATCGCGCCGTCGGAGTCGCGGCGCATGATCGGGATGTGGTCGGTCAGCGGCTCGGCCGACATGATGACGCCCGCGGCGTGCACGCCGGTCTGCCGGATCAGGCCCTCCAGGCCGCGCCCGAGGTCGATCGTCGCCTTGACGTCGACGTCCTCCTCGTACAGCTTGCGCAGCTCGCCCGCCTCGTTGTAGCGCGGGTGGTCGGCGTCGAAGATGCCCGACAGCGGGATGTCCTTGCCCATCACGGCCGGGGGGAACGCCTTGGAGATGCGGTCGCCCAGCGCGTACGGGTAACCGAGGACGCGGCCGGCGTCCTTCACGGCCGCCTTCGCCTTGATGGTGCCGAACGTGGCGATCATGGCGACCTTGTCGGCGCCCCACTTCTCGGTCACGTAGCGGATCACGTCGGCGCGCCGGCGCTCGTCGAAGTCGATGTCGATGTCGGGCATCGAGACGCGCTCGGGGTTGAGGAACCGCTCGAAGATCAGGCCGTGCGGGATCGGGTCGAGGTCGGTGATGCCCAGCGCGTACGCGACCAGCGAGCCGGCGGCCGAACCACGGCCGGGGCCGACCCGGATGCCGTTGTTCTTCGCCCACATGATGAAGTCGGCGACCACGAGGAAGTAGCTCGGGAAGCCCATCTGGAGGATGACGCCGATCTCGTTCTCGACCCAGGCGCGGTGCTCCTCGTCCACGCCGCCCGGGAAGCGGCGCTTCATGCCCTCCCAGACCTGCTGCCGGAAGTACTCCTCCTCCGTCAGCCCCTCGGGGATCGGGTAGGTCGGCATCAGGTTGTGGTACGGGAAGAAGCCCTCGGGGTCGACCTTCTCGGCCACCAGCAGCGTGTTGCGGCAGCCCTCCTGCCAGATGTCGGAGGAGTCGACCGCCCGCATCTCGTCGGCGGACTTGACGTAGTAGCCGCTGCCGTCGAACCGGAACCGGTCGGGGTCGCTGAGCTGCTTGCCCGTCTGGATGCACAGGAGGGCGTCGTGGCCGGCGGCGTCGGACTCGTAGGTGTAGTGGGAGTCGTTGGTGACGACCGGCGGGATGTCCAGCTCCCGGCTGATGCGGATGAGGCCGTCGCGGACCCGCCGCTCGATGTCGAGGCCGTGGTCCATGATCTCCAGGAAGTAGTTGTCCTTCCCGAAGATCTCCTGGTACTTCGCCGCGGCCTTGAGCGCCTGGTCGTACTGGCCGAGCCGCAGGCGGGTCTGCACCTCGCCGGAGGGGCAGCCGGTGGTGGCCATCAGGCCCTCGGCGTGCTCCGCGAGGATGTCGGCGTCCATCCGGGCCCACTTGCGGACGAAGCCCTCGGTGTAGGCGCGCGAACTGAGCTTCATCAGGTTCTGCAGCCCGGCCTTGTTCCGCGCCCAGATCGTCATGTGGGTGTAGTAGCCACCCGCCGAGACGTCGTCGCTCTTCTGGTGCGGCTCACCCCACACCACCGGCTTCTTGTGCATGCGCGACTCGGGCGCGACGTACGCCTCGATGCCGAGGATGGGCTTCACCCCGGCGGCGGTCGCCTGCTTGTAGAAGTCGTAGGCGCCGTGCATGTTGCCGTGGTCGGTGATCGCGATCGCGGGCATCTCCAGCTCGCCCACGAGTTTGAACATCTGCTTCAGCCGCGCCGCTCCGTCGAGCATCGAGTACTCGGTGTGGACGTGCAGATGCACAAACGAATCACCCATGAGACCCCCATCGTCACCGGACCGCGGACCAGAGCCTACGCCGTGATCGCGAACCAGTGGGACTCAGGTGAGGCAGAGTTTATCTCCGGTCCTCGCCGTCCCGCGTCTCCTCCGACAGGCGCAGTCCGGCCTCGATCACGGCGTTCATTATCGGGGCGAGCAGCCCGGCGCCGAGGCTGGGGGCGCGGCGGGCCATGGCCGCGACGAGGCGGCGCTCGCGCTCCATGTCCCGGCCCCGGAAGCCGCCGACGGGCTTGAGGCGCTGGATCCGCCCGGCCAGCCCGGCCCGGCGTTCGAGGAGCGTGGCGAGGGCCGCGTCCACGCGGTCGATCGCGCTCCGGGCCCCGTCGATGGTCTCGGGCGCCTCCGGCCGCACGACCGCCGCCACGACGGTCGCCGCCTCGTGCGCCGCCGCGAGGGCCCGCACGGGCGCGCCCGGGCCGACCAGCAGGCCGTCCGCTCCCGCCGCCACCGCCGCGTCCGCCAGCGCGCCGTCGCCGCCCAGCCCGGCGAGCACGGGGCGGCCGGTGCGCTCCCGCGCCGCGCGCATGAGCCCGA
>NZ_JBFAOO010000225.1:0-11318 GCF_040675265.1 Microbispora sp. NPDC049633 | reverse complement strand
ACGACCCGGTCATGGGCGCGCGTCCGCTGCGCCGGACCATCCAGCGCGAGCTGGAGGACACGCTGTCGGAGAAGATCCTCTACGGCGAGCTGCGGGCCGGCCAGGTCGTCAAGATCGACATCGAGGGCGAAGGCGACGCGGCCAAGTTCACCTTCGCCGGTGAGACCGCGCCCGCCGCCGCCGGCGCGCCCACCTCCGCCGCGTCGAACGGCTGATCCCGGCCCATGGCCGGACAGCAGGCCTTCTGGATCGACGGCCGATCCGACCGCGAACGCGTCCGCTACGGCGGTGTCAGCCACTACTCCGAGCGCGTGTGGGAGAACATCGGCGAGTTCGAGGGGGTGTGGGGTGACATCGCCCCGGTCGCGTTCGCGTGCGCGGCCTGGCGGATCGCCACCCCACCCCTGACCTCGCCGGGGTTCGTGCGCTGGCACCGGCGAATCCTGTCGGCCTCCTGCGAGCGCAACACCTGGGACGGGTCGCTGACGGCGCGCGTCACGATCGTCTCCCCGCAGCCGGCCGCGCTGACGGTGTCGCGTGACTGGTGGCGCGACCGCGGCTGGCGGGGCTGGCCGGAGATCTTCGGCCAGTTCGTCGAACCCGCCGAGCAGGACCTCGCGAAGGTTCCCCATCTGCGGCCCACCCTGCTCGTGGACGCCCCTGTGCCGCTCGAAGACCTACCGGCCGCGCCGGACGGGCCCGCGCACGATCTCGCCGAGACGGCGCACCGCGCTCTCACGGTCCTCGTACGGGAGCTGAACGACCTGCTCGCCCCCGTGATCGCCCACCTGGAACAGCCCCCTCGCTAACCCCTACCACCCACGACCCGCCGTGATCTCGCAGGCTGCCGGGGTGGTCTGACCGGCTGGTGAGAACGCCGGTCGGCCTCTTGACACTGGCCCTGCACGGCCTCAGTCTGTTGCGCATAGTGCTATGTGTTTCGTCTTGCACAACTAATGCACGCTGACTGATTCGAGGGGAAGAGAGACCATGGCGCACGAAGTCCGCGGGGTCGTCGCGAGGGGCAAGGGACAGCCGGTCAGCCTGGAGACCATCGTCGTCCCCGACCCGGGCCCGGGTGAGGCGCTCGTGGCCGTGCAGGCCTGCGGGGTGTGCCACACCGATCTGCACTACCGCGAGGGCGGCATCAACGACGACTTCCCGTTCCTCCTCGGACACGAGGCGGCCGGCGTGGTCGAAGCGGTCGGCGAGGGCGTGACCGACGTCGCCCCCGGCGACTTCGTCATCCTCAACTGGCGCGCGGTCTGCGGTGCCTGCCGGGCCTGCCTGCGCGGACGCCCGCAGTACTGTTTCGCCACCCACAACGCCACCCAGAAGATGACGCTCGCCGACGGCACCCCTCTGTCCCCGGCGCTCGGGATCGGCGCGTTCGCCGACAAGACGCTCGTCGCGGCCGGCCAGTGCACCAAGGTCGACCCGAGCGCTTCCGCGGTCGCGGTGGGCCTGCTCGGTTGCGGGATCATGGCGGGGCTCGGCGCGGCCATCAACACCGGCGGGGTGACCCGCGGGGACTCGGTCGCCGTCATCGGCTGCGGCGGCGTGGGCGACGCGGCCGTCGCGGGCGCGCACCTCGCCGGCGCGACCACGATCATCGCGGTCGACGTGGACGACACCAAGCTCGACTGGGCCCGCCGCTTCGGCGCCACCCACACGGTGAACTCCCGCGACACCGACCCGGTGGAGGCGATCCGCGACTTGACCGGCGGGTTCGGCGCGGACGTCGTGATCGAGGCGGTGGGCCGCCCCGAGACCTACAAGCAGGCCTTCTACGCTCGCGACCTCGCCGGGACGGTCGTGCTGGTCGGCGTGCCGACCCCGGAGATGCAGCTCGAACTGCCGCTGCTCGACGTCTTCGGCCGCGGCGGAGCGCTGAAGTCCTCCTGGTACGGCGACTGCCTGCCCAGCCGCGACTTCCCCATGCTCGTCTCCCTCTACCAGCAGGGACGGCTCGACCTGGACGCGTTCGTCACCGAGACGATCGCGCTCGAGGACGTCGAGGCGGCCTTCGAGAAGATGCACCACGGCGAGGTGCTGCGCTCCGTCGTGGTCCTGTGACCGGCATCCCCCTGATCATCTCGATCTCCGACGTGCGACGTACGACCTTCAGGAGCCACCAGTGAGCACCACGAGCCTGCCCCCAAGCCTGTTGGCCACACTGCCGGGCGAGCACTACACCGACCCCCGGGTCTTCGCGCTGGAGCAGAAGCACATCTTCGAGTCGATGTGGTTCTGCGCCGTCCGGGCCGCCGACCTGCCCAAGCCCGGGGCGTTCAAGACCGTGCAGGTCGGCTCCGAGAGCATCCTGGTCACGAGGGCGCGGGACAACTCGATCCGTGCGTTCTACAACGTCTGCCGCCACCGCGGCGCCCGGATCTGCACCGAGGAGTCCGGCGAGGTCAAGCGGGCCTTCCAGTGCCCCTACCACGCCTGGACGTACGACCTGGAGGGCAAGCTCATCGCGGCCCCCAACCTCACCAAGATGCCCGACCTCGACCGGGTCGAGTACGGCCTGGTCAACGTGGCGGTGCGGGAGTGGCTGGGCTACGTGTGGGTCTGCCTGGCCGACGAGCCGCCGTCGTTCGAGGACACCGTGCTCGGCGAGGTGCGCACGCGCCTCGGCGACGTGGCCTCCCTCGACAACTACGACGTCGCCAACCTGGCGCTCGGCCGCCGGATCGTGTACGACGTGAAGGCGAACTGGAAACTCATCGTCGAGAACTTCATGGAGTGCTACCACTGCGCGACCATCCACCCCGAGCTGACCGAGGTGCTGCCGGAGTTCGCCGACGGCTACGCGGCGCAGTACTACGTGGGCCACGGCGCGCTGTTCGGCGAGGACGTCCAGGGGTTCACGGTCGACGGCTCCGAGGGACTCGACCGGATCCCGACCATCAGCGAGGATCAGGACCGGCGCTACTACGCCATCACGATCAAGCCGCAGGTGTTCGTCAACATGGTGCCCGACCACGTGATCATCCACCGGATGTTCCCGCTCGCGGTGGACCGCACGGTGGTGGAGTGCGACTGGCTGTACCTGCCGGAGGTCGTGGCCGAGGGCAAGGACATCAGCCGGTCGGTGGAGCTGTTCCACCGGGTCAACGAGCAGGACTTCGACGCCTGCGAGCGCACCCAGCCCTCGATGAGCTCCCGTACGTACGCCAAGGGCGGGGTGCTGGTGCCGAGCGAGCACCACATCGGCCTGTTTCATGATTGGGTGCGAGGCAAGCTCGGCGAGTGAGGTCGCCGGGCTCGGTGAGGTTGGAGGAGATGCGGGGTGACGCGTAAGGCGCCTCGGGAGGACGTCGGAGACGAACGCCTGGAGATCGGCTCGCCCAAGACCTGGGCGGGCGGGGTCCCGGCGGTCGGCCACGCGCTCGGCACGGCGTACCGGCAGATGGGCGCGGGGCGGACGATGCTGACCCTGCTGCGGGTCAACCAGAAGTCCGGCTTCGACTGCCCGGGGTGCGCCTGGCCGGAGGGCGACGGCCATCGCAGCCCCGCAGAGTTCTGTGAGAACGGCGCGAAGGCGGTGGCCGAGGAGGCGACCGTCCGCCGGGTCACCCGCGACTTCTTCGCGGAGCACCCGGTGGACGAGCTGGCCCGGCGCAGCGACTACTGGCTGGGCCAGCAGGGCCGGCTCACCGAGCCGATGTACAAGCCGGCCGGCTCGGACCACTACGAGCCGATCTCGTGGGAGGACGCCTTCGGCGTCGTCGCGCGCGAACTGCGCGCGCTCGACCACCCCGGCCGGGCCGTCTTCTACACCTCCGGCCGCACCTCGAACGAGGCCGCCTTCGCCTACCAGCTCCTCGTCCGCCGGTTCGGCACCAACAACCTGCCCGACTGCTCCAACATGTGCCACGAGTCGAGCGGCTCGGCGCTGACCGAGACGCTCGGCATCGGCAAGGGCACGGTGCTGCTGGAGGACCTGCACCGGGCCGACCTGATCTTCGTGGTCGGCCAGAATCCCGGCACGAACCATCCGCGCATGCTCACCGCGCTGGAGCGGGCGAAGCGGGGCGGCGCGCGGATCGTGGCGGTCAACCCGCTGCCGGAGGCCGGGCTGCTGCGCTTCCGGAACCCCCAGCGGGCCTCCGGTCTCGCCGGGACCGGGACGGCACTGTCCGACCGCTTCCTGCAGATCCGCCTCGGCGGCGATCTGGCGCTGTTCCAGGCGCTGTCGCTGCTCCTGCTGGAGGCCGAGGAGGCCGCCCCCGGCACGGTGGTGGACCGCGAGTTCGTCGAGGCGCACACGCACGGGTTCGACGCCTGGGAGGAGCACGTGCGCGGGCTCGACTGGACCGAGGTGCTGGAGGCGACCGGGCTGACCCGCGCCGAGATCGAGGAGACGGCCCGCGACGTGCTGGCCGCCCGCTCGGTCGTGGTCTGCTGGGCGATGGGTCTCACCCAGCACCGCAAGTCGGTCCCGACGATCAGGGAGGTCGTCAACTTCCTGCTGCTGCGCGGCAACGTCGGGCGTCCCGGCGCGGGCGTGTGTCCCGTACGCGGGCACTCCAACGTCCAGGGTGACCGGACGATGGGCATCTACGAGAAGCCCAGGCCGGAGTTCCTCGACGCGATCGAGCGCGAGTTCGGCTTCCCGCCGCCGCGCGAGCACGGCCACGACACCGTGGAGGCCATCCGCGCGATGCGCGACGGGGACGCCGAGGTGTTCTTCGCCATGGGCGGCAACTTCGTCTCGGCGACGCCGGACACCGCCGCCACCGAGGCGGCCCTGCGCCGCTGCCGGCTCACCGTGCAGGTGTCGACCAAGCTGAACCGGTCGCACGCCGTGTGCGGCGAGCAGGCCCTCATCCTGCCCACGCTCGGCCGTACCGAGCGCGACGTCCAGGCCGGAGGCGAGCAGTTCGTCACGGTCGAGGACTCGATGGGCATGGTGCACGCCTCGCGCGGCCGGCTGCGTCCGGCGTCGGACGCGCTGCTGTCGGAGGTGGCGATCGTGTGCCGGCTGGCCCGCGAGCTGTTCGGCGACGATCCGCGCGTGCCGTGGGCGGAGTTCGAGGCCGGATACGACGCGATCCGGGAGCGCATCGAGCGGGTGGTGCCAGGGTTCGGCGACTTCAACGCGCGGGTGCGCAGGCCGGGCGGCTTCGCGCTGCCGAACGCGCCGCGCGACGAGCGCCGATTCCCCACGGCCACCGGCAAGGCGAACTTCACGGTGAACGCGCTGGAGGTGCTGCGGGTGCCGCGGGGCCGCCTCGTGCTGCAGACCATCCGCAGCCACGACCAGTACAACACCACGATCTACGGTCTGGACGACCGCTACCGCGGCATCAAGAACGGGCGGCGGGTGGTCTTCGTCCACCCCGACGACCTGGACGAGCGCGGTCTCGCGGACGGCGACATGCTGGACATCGTCAGCGAATGGCCGGACGGCGAGCGCGTGGCCGAGGGGTTCCGCGCGGTCGCCTATCCGACGGCACGGGGCTGCTGCGCGGCGTACTTCCCGGAGACGAACGTGCTGGTGCCCCTGGACTCGGTGGCGGAGACCTCGAACACGCCCACCTCCAAGAGCGTCGTCGTACGGCTGCGCCGTGCCGTGGAAGGGGCCGCGGAAGGAACGGCGGAGGGGACGGTCAGCCGCCGAGGCGGTGACTGATCTCCTCGGCTCCCTTGACCAGGACGGACGCCAGTTCGCGCATGCGTTTCTCACTGAACCGGTAGGCGGGCCCGGACGCGCTGATCGCCGCAACGACCTCTCCGCGGAAGGAGCGGACGGGGGCGGCGAGCGCGTTCAGGCCCACCTCCAGCTCCTCCAGGGACAGGGCGTAGCCGTGCTCGCGCACCTCCGCCAGCTCCCGTTCCAGGTCCTCCACCGAGGTCACCGTGCTCGGTGTGTAGCGCGCCAGGCCGGCCGCGCGCAGCAGGTCCGCGCGGCGCTGCCGCTCGACGTACGCCAGCAGGACCTTGCCGCTCGACGTCGCGTGCAGGGGCGTGAGCTGCCCCACCCAGTTGTGGGCGGTGACGGCGGAGGGGCCGCGCACCTGGTCGAGGTTGACCGCGTAGTGCGATCGCAGGACGGCGATGTTCACCGTCTCGCCGATCTCCTCGGCCAGCCGCTGGGAGACGGGCCTGCTCTGCTGGGTGACGTCCATCCGCATGGAGACGCTGCCGGCGAGACGGACGAGCCCGAAGCCGAGGCGGTACTTGCCGCGGTCCTCGGTCTGCTCGACGAGGCCGCGTGCCTCCAGGGCGCCGAGCAGGCGGAACGCGGTCGACTTGTGGACCTCGATCTCGGCCGCGATCTCGGTGACTCCCGCCTCCCCACGGCCGGCGAGGATCTCCATGATGCTGATCGCGCGATCGACGGACTGCACGCCGCCGCCGTTGGCGGCGGAGGCGTCGTTGCTCATGGCGAGACTGTAGCGCTTCACGCAACGCTGAGCCGGGGCGTCAGGAGATTCCCAGGGAGATCTTCTGATGCGTCCGACGCGAGCGCCGGCGCCGTTTTCCGCACGTGAGGTGGCCGGCGAGCAGGTAATTGTCGGACGGGTCCGGCAGGATCGCCGCCATGGTTTCCTATCAGCTGGTCATCGACTGCGCGGCACCGGAGCGGATGGCCCGGTTCTGGGCGGGCGCGCTGCGGTACACGGTGGAGCCGCCGCCGGGCGGATTCGGCACATGGCGGGATTACTGGCGCGCTGTCGGAGTGCCGGAGGACGAGCTGGGCGAGGGGGACGGCAGCGACAGCATCGTCGATCCCGAGGGGTACGGGCCGAGGATCTGGTTCCAGCAGGTGCCTGAGGGCAAGGTGGTCAAGAACCGGTTCCATCTGGATGTGAAGGTGGGCGGCAAACGGGAGGACGTACCGCTGGAGACCCGGAAAGCGCGGGTGGATGCCGAGGTGGAGCGGCTTGTCCAGGCGGGGGCGTCCGTTGTGCGGGTGCTGTCGCAGCCCGGAATCGATCATTATGCGGTAGCGATGGTGGATCCCGAGGGCAACGAGTTCGATGTGGTCTAGCGCCGTTCGAGCGGGAGCAGGGGCGAGGGATCCGCAGGCGCCGCCGCCTGCGGGTCTGCGGCCACGAGTTGCTCCAAGCGGCGGAAACCGGCCTCCAGCTCCTCGGCAGTGAAGTGCGCGAAGACGACGAGGAGACGCGGTCCCTGCGTGTCATCGACATCCTGTGGGCCGGCTGACGCGAACTCCTGGCGGGCCGGTCCTGCAGAAGTCGAGCACCCGGGGAGATCTCTTCCAAGCCCTCTGCGGAGATCGACGAGCAGATGCCTACCGCCCACGGTAAGGCCTGATGGGGCGTCTCGGACCGTGCGGGACGCGCGGCCGGGAAGATCCCGACCGAGCGTCCCGAACGGGCGCCGCGGTCCTGCTACGGGGGCGCGAGCGTGGTGCTCCGCCCTTCAGCTCAGGCGGGGGCGCGAATCAGCTCTTGGGCGCCAGGCAGAGTACATATCCTGCCTTGCCCTTCTCGCCTTCCCAGAAAGTTTGGTCCGTTTTTGGATACGCAGAGCAGATTTTTCCGTCATTGTCCGCGTCCCATTCCTGCTCGGTCTTGCCCTCGACGCGGCCTTCGACGGTGAGCGCCGCGGCGGGGTCGGTGCAGGAGACGACCTTGAGTTCGTCGGCCGTGGCGCCGGACATGCAGTCGCCGGCCTTGGCGATCTCGGGAGCTCCGCTCAGCTGCTTGTACGCGAAGCCGCCACCGGCGAGAACGGCGGCGCCGACGGCATAGGCGACGACGCGCTTGCCGAAGACCTTGCCCGCGCCTGCGGCCTTCTGGCCGAATGTCGAGGGCTCCTGGGGGGTTTCCGTCATTATCTGATCCTGTAGAGGGACGACATATGGAGGTCTGAACTTACAGTTGCCATGCACCCCGTTTCATGTGAATTGTTATATTCCTGCCCATCGCCGCGCGGGCGGGACGCCTGGCCCCGATGGCGATGGAACTATTTCCCGTGCGGGTCGGAGTCGTTAATCGTCGCGACGACCTGGTCGTAGTCGCCGCGCGCCTCGGCGTAGCGCAGGAACTTGACGCGTTCGACCTGGATCTCCGTGGCATCGGGCCGGGCCTCCAGGAGCGACATCACCTCCGCGACGAACTCCTCCAGCGGCATCGCCGTCTCGTTGTCCTGCTGGCCCGGCAGCAGCGAGGTGCGGACGGACGGCGGTTCGAGTTCCACGACCTTCACGCCGGTGTCGGCGAGCTGCAGCCGGATCGACTCGCTCAGCATGTGGATCGCGGCCTTCGAGGCGTTGTAGCTGGGGGTGACCTTGAGCGGCGCGAACGCCAGGCCCGAGGAGACCGTCATGATCGTGGCGTCGGGCTGCGCCTGCAAGTGCTCGATGAACGCGGCGATGAGCCGGATCGGGCCGAGCACGTTGGTGGTCATGACGGACTCGGCGGAGGCCAGGAACGACTCGGGCCGGTGCCAGTCCTCGACGCGCATTATGCCGGCCATCGTGACCAGGACGTTGAGACCGGGGTGGTCGGTCAGCACCTGCTTCGCGGCGGCCCGGATGCTTTCCGCGTCCGCCGTGTCGATCCGCACCGTGCCGATGCCGGGATGCTCCGCGGCGATCCGCTCCAGCAGGTCGGCGCGCCGGCCGCCGACGATGACGGTGTTCCCCCTGTCGCGCAGCGCGATGGCGAGGGCGAGACCGATGCCGCTGGTCGCGCCGGGGATGAAGACGGTGTTTCCGGAGATCTGCATGAGTCCAGGCTGGCCGCCCGGCCGCCACGGGTGCAGAGAGCGGTTATCGGGGGATCGGCGATCCCCCGATCATTCCGGAAGCCTCGGGTGACGAACGGCCATAATCGGAGACATGGATCGTGCGACACTGGCGGACTTCCTGCGCCGGCACCGTGAGGCGCTGCGGCCGGAGGACGTCGGGCTTCCCGCCGGTGCGCGGCGCCGGGCCCCCGGGCTGCGGCGTGAAGAGGTGGCGGCCCTCGCCGTGATGTCGGCCGACTACTACACCCGTCTGGAGCAGCAGCGCGGCCCGCAGCCCAGCGTGCAGATGCTCGCCTCGCTCGCGCGGGCGCTGCGGCTGACGAACGACGAGTGCGACTACCTGTTCCGGATCGCCGGGCACAACCCGCCGGCTCCGATGTCGGGCGCGACGGATGTCGCGCCCGCGCTGCTGCGGGTGCTGGACCGTCTCGACGACACACCCGCGCTCATCCTGTCCGGCCTGGCTGAGACGCTCGTGCAGAACCGGTTGGCCGAGGCGCTGTTCGGCGACAAGTCGGGCTACTCGGGTCTGGCCCGCAGCGAGATCTTCCGGTGGTTCACCGACCCGTCGGAACGGCTGCGCTATCCCGAGGACGACCGCGACCGCCAGAGCCGCGCCCTGGTCGCGAATCTGCGTGCCGCCCACGGCGCGATGGGCGCGCAGTCGCGGGCAGGCGATCTCGTACGCGCTCTGCAGGAGATGAGCGCCGAGTTCGCCGGGCTGTGGGAGCGGCACGAGGTGGCCAAGCGCTTCGAGGACCACAAGACGCTCATCCATCCCGAGCTCGGCCCGATCGAGCTGGACTGCCAGGTGTTGTTCACCGAGGACCAGTCACAGGCGCTGCTCGTCCTCACCGCTCCTCCCCGCACGGAGGCGTACGAGAAGCTGCGACTGCTCGCGACGCCGGGGCGGCAGCGCTTCACCGGGAACGAGGCCGAGACCGGGACCGAGATCGAGCCCGACCGCGGCTCGGCGGCCGAGACCACCCGGCAGCCGGCCGGCCGGTGAGCCGGCGGCCCTGAACCAGCGGTAAGACGACAGAGCTCAGCGGAAGACGACGGTGCGGTCGCCGTTGAGGAGGACGCGGCTCTCGCTGTGCCAGCGCACGGCCCTGGCCAGCACCTGTGCCTCCACGTCGCGGCCCACGGTGACGAGCTCGCCGGGGTCGAGCGAGTGGTCCACGCGTGCCACGTCCTGCTCGATGATCGGTCCCTCGTCGAGGTCGGCGGTGACGTAGTGCGCGGTGGCGCCGATGAGTTTCACGCCGCGCTCGTGGGCCTGGTGGTACGGCTTGGCGCCTTTGAACCCCGGCAGGAACGAGTGGCGGATGTTGATCGCCCGGCCCTCGAGCCGCTTGCACATGTCGTCGCTGAGGATCTGCATGTAGCGGGCGAGCACGACCAGGTCGGTGCCGAGCTCCTCGGCCAGATCGAGGATGCGCTGCTCGGCCTCGGGCTTGGTGTCGGGAGTGACGGGCACGTGGTGGAACGGCACGCCGTAGAACTCGGCCAGCGGTTCGAGGTCCCGGTGGTTGGAGACGATGGCCGGGATCTCGACGTTCAGCGCGCCGACCCGCTGCCGGTAGAGCAGGTCGTTCACGCAGTGTCCAAACCTCGACACGAGCACGAGCGTCCTCGTCGGCGTCACGGCGTCCCTGATCTGCCAGTTCATCTGGAAGGAGTCGCCGACGTAGGAGAAGCCGCGGCGCAGCTCATCGATGTCGCCGCGGCCCTCGGGCACCCCGAAGTGGACCCGCATGAAGAAGTGGCCGTTCGTGCGGTCGTTGAACTCCTGGCTCTGCAGGATGTCGCCCGCGTGCTGGACGAGGAAGCCGCTCACCGCGTAGACGATCCCCGGCCGGTCCACGCAGGAGAACGTGAGGACGAACTCGCGACCCGGGCGAGCGGACATGAAGCCTCCTGAGTGCGCAATACGCAACATGGTGACGTATACGCAACAGAGTGACCCGATGTCCGGGACAGGTCAAGAGCCTTGTGCGTAATTTGCGTAGAGTTGTGCCATGGGCAACGGGCCGGGTGACGGTTCGGCGGTGCAGTCCGTCGACCGCGCACTCACCATCCTGAAGTTGCTCGCCCGGGACGGCGAGCTCGGCGTCAGCGAGATGGCGGCGGTCCTCGGCGTGCACAGGTCCACCGCGTTCCGCCTGGTGGCGACGCTGGAGAGCCACGACCTGGTCGAGCAGGACAGCGACCGCGGCAGGTACCGGCTGGGTGTGGGCCTGGTCAGGCTCGCCGGCGCGACCAGCGCCCGGCTCGACCTGGTGCGCGAGAGCCGCGCCGTCACGCCGGCGCTCGCCCGGACGGTTGGGGAGACCGTGAACGTGGCCGTCCTGGCCGGCCGGGAGGCCCTGTACGTCGACCAGGTGGCCGGGCCGTCGGCGCTGCAACTGCACAACTGGGTGGGTCAGCGCATCCCGCTGCACGCGACGTCCAACGGCAAGGTGCTGCTCGCGTACGCCCCGGCCGCGTTGTGCGACGAAGTGGTCGCGGCAGGGCTGCCCGGCCTCACCGCGCGGACCGTCACCGATCCCGGGCTGCTGCGCGCGGAGCTGGCCGAGGTGCGCCGC
>NZ_JBFAOO010000224.1:0-11374 GCF_040675265.1 Microbispora sp. NPDC049633 | reverse complement strand
TGAGCGCGACGCAGACCGCCACCGCGGCCGCCGTGGCGGCGGACGAGGGCGCCGCCGGCCAGGAGGGCGAGAAGGCCGCGGAGAAGATCGGCGACGTCCCCGCGGCGCCGTCGCCGCGTCCCTCCCCGAGCCCCTCGGTCGTCTCCTCCCCCAGCCCGCGGGCGACGCCCGCGCCCACCACTGAGGCCGAGCCTCCGATGCGGCTGGCGCGGCCGGTGCGCACCGCGGACCGGCCGGTCGTGGTGGACGTCATCGAACCGGAGGACGTGCCCCGGGAGGACCGCGCGCCCGCCCGGGTGATCCCCGGGGGCGCGGGCGGGGCCGCGCGGCAGCCCTCCGCGCCGTCGCGTACGCCCTTCCCCCGCTCCTCCGGCGCCGCCACGGGCGGCTGGGGCAGCCCTGCCCTGGTGGAGGACTTCGGCGGGGAGGCCCTTCGCCTCGGCGAGGGCGGCCAGGAGGCGGACCTGTCGGCGGCGTCGGTCCAGCGGTACGGCCGCTGGGAGGTCCGTCTGCGGGCCGAGGACGGCGCGCTTCCCGTCGCGCTGCTGCGGTCCGCCGGATCGGGCGCTCCCGAATACGGCGACGCGCGATACGCCGAATACACCGGCTCCCGGTACGAGGAGTTCCCCCAACCCGACGGCGCGGGAGCGGAGGACGCGGAGATCGGCGTGACGGCGATCGGCGACGCCGACGGGCGGCGCGCGCAGTTCTCCGTCCGGCAGGGCCGGGAGCGGGCCCGGGCCGAGATGGCGGCCGACTTCACTCAGTGGCACACGATCACCGTCGACTGGCTGCCCGGCCGGGTGACCTTCTGGCTGGACGGCAGGCAGGTGTGGAACTACACCGGCCCGCACGTCCCCCGGTCCGAGGGGATGGGCCTGGTGCTGCGCAACGGCGCCTCCGGCGGCGGCCCGGTGACCGGCACGGTGTACGTCGACTGGGTGCGGATCTACCGGGCTCCGGGGCGGTAGCCTTCCGGGTGATCCGGAGGTGCGACGTGGACGCGGGGCGGGTGTGAGCGGACGGGACGGCGCGGCCGAGCGGCCCATTGGGGGACCGGCCGTGGAACCGGCCGCGGGCCCGGCGGTGGATCCGGCTGTGGAGGCCGTCCGGGCGGGTGACGAGGCCGTGTTCGGCGAGCTCGCCGCGCGTCACCGGCACGAGCTGCGGGTGCACTGTTACCGGATGCTCGGGTCGTTCACGGAGGCGGAAGACCTGGTGCAGGAGACGCTCCTGCGGGCCTGGCGCGCGCGGCGGAGCTTCGAGGGGCGCTCGACGTTCCGGGCGTGGCTCTACCGGATCGCCACGAACGCCTGCCTGGACGCGCTGTCCGGCGCCCGCGCCCGCGAGGTGGCGGCGGCGGACGCTCCGGCACAGCCGGGGCGTCCGGCCCCCGCCGACGTCCCCTGGCTCCAGCCCTATCCGGACGAACTGCTCGATCTGGCGGCGCCGGACGAGGGCGGGCCCGACGCGGCCGCCATCGCCCGGGAGACGGTCGAGCTGGCGTTCCTCGCGGCGATCCAGCACCTTCCGCCGCGGCAGCGGGCCGTGCTGATCCTGCGCGACGTGGCCGGCTGGCCGGTGACCGAGACCGCCGAGGCGCTGGAGATGAGCGTCGCCTCGGTCAAGAGCGCCTCGCAGCGCGCCCGCGCGACGCTGCGCGACCGTCTGCCCAGGCGGCGGGCGGACTGGGCCGCGGCCACCCGGCCCAGCCGCGTCGAGCTCGACCTGCTGGAGCGGTACGTCACCGCCTCCAGGAACGCCGACCTGGCGGCGCTGGCGGCGCTGCTGCGCGAGGACGTCCGGCAGGCCATGCCACCCGCCGCCCTGGTGTTCGCCGGGCGGGCGGCCGTGCTCGACATGTGGCGGCCGGTCCTGGAGGGCGAGGAGCGCTGGGGCGAGTGGCACTGCGTGCCGCTCGCGGTCAACCGGCAGCCCGCGGTGGCGAACTACGTGCGGCGGCCCGGGGAGACCTCCTTCACCGCGGTCAACATCGATGTCCTGTGCGCCGAGGACGGCCTCGTCACGGAGATCACCACCTTCGGCCCCGAGTTGCTGCCCCTCTTCGGCCTGCCGCTCTCCATACAGCCGGCCGTTACCGAATCGTGACACACGTCCTCCGTGCGGACCGATTCCCTTCTTCCGCCCGCGCCGTCATACGAGCGCTATCGCACGACGGGAGAAGGAGAACACCATGTCGGACATCACCGGGCCGGACAACACCGGAACGGCGCAGCCGGACGAGCAGGTCAGGGCGCTGGACCGGCTGGTCGGCTCGTGGCGCGTGACCGGCGGCGCGGAGGGCACGGTCACCTACCGCTGGATGGAGGGGGGCTTCTTCCTCATCCAGGACATCCGCCTGGAGCAGGACGGCCGGCCCATCGCCGGCATCGAGATCATCGGCCGTGAGCGGCCCTACGGGGCCGACGCGCCGAGCGAGGACATCAAGTCCCGTTACTACGGCGGCGGGGGCGACACCCTCGACTACGTCTACGAGCTCGACGGCGACACGCTGACCATCTGGGGCGGCGCGAAGGGGTCTCCGGCGTACTTCCGGGGCACCTTCACCACCGGCGGCGACGCCATGACCGGCCGCTGGCACTACCCGGGCGGCGGGGGCTACGAGTCGAACATGACCCGGATCCCATAGGTCACACGTGGCCGGGGAGGAGGGCCGCCGCCTTCAGCGACAGGTGGAGCAGCAGGCGGTCCTCCCCGTCGGCGAGGTCGAGCCCGGTGAGGTGCCCGGCCTTGCCCAGCCGGTAGTACAGCGTCTGCCGGTGCACGCCCAGCGCCGCCGCCGTCTCCTGGACCTGCCCGGCGTGGTCGAGGTAGGCCTCCACGCTCGTGGCGATCCGGGGCGTGAGCGCGACGGACTCGGCGGCGAGGTCGGCCAGGTCGCGCGGGGACAGCCGGGCCAGCAGCCGGTAGACGCCGAGCCCGCTCCAGTCGGCGATCGGGGCGTGCCGCTCGACGTGCTCGGCCACCCGCAGCGCCAGCAGCGCCTCCCGCCAGCTCTGCCAGGCCTCCCCCGGGTCGTCGCGCGGGCCCCCGATCCCGGCGGCCATGCCGTACAGGCCGTGCAGGAGGCGGGCGACGGGCGCGGCCTGCGCGGCGGGCGCCAGCACGGCGAGGAGCGGCGCGTCCACGGCCGTCTCGGTCACGTCCGGGTCGGCCAGCACGCCGCGCGGCAGCGTGCGCGGCGGCCCGGGGACCTCCGCCGGCGTCCGGACGGCCACCGCCGTCACCGGTCCCTCGACGTGCACCCCGGCGGTGGCGCGGACCGCGGGGTCGGCGGAGAAGAACTGACGCAGCGGGGCGTGCCGGCCACGGGCCTGCGTGGCCAGCAGCGCGGCCGCGCGGCCCACCAGCGGCGCGACGGCGGCCAGGCGCTCATCGGTGAGCGCGCCGGATTCGAGCGCCCACAGGTAGCCGTAGGTCACCCCGCCGTGCCGCAGCGGCACGCACACGCGGCCGAGCAGGCCGGGCAGCCCGGGGATCCGCACCGGGCCCGTCGCGGTGGCGATGCCGTACGCCTCGAAGTGCGCGCGCACCTCGTCGGAGGCGTGCCTGCGCAGGATCGACTCCTGCCGCACCCGGTCGATGTCCCCGCTCTGCGTGCCGTACGCCAGCAGGTTGAACGAGCGGTCCTCCAGAGTCACGGAGGCGTCCAGCAGTCGGGAGATCTCATCGACGATGTCTTGCATGCTGACATTCTTGTGCATTTGTCGAAAAATGCTGTGGCGGATGTCCGTGGAACTTCCGTGACGTGCGGATTTACCCTGAGGCCATGCTCGGTTCTCTGCTTCTCGCGGGCTCACGCAGCCCGCTCGCCCGCCGGGCCGTGTCGGGGCTCCCGCTCACGCGCAAGGTCGTCGACCGTTTCGTGGCCGGAGAGTCCGCCGCGGACGCCGTCGCCGCGACGCGCCGCCTGACCGGCTCGGGGCTGTCCGTCACCATCGATCATCTGGGCGAGGAGGTCCGGGATCCCGGCACCGCCGTCGCCGCCGCCAAGGCGTACGTCTCGCTGCTGGAGGAGCTGCGGCCGCTCGGCCTCGGCGACCGGGCCGAGGTGTCGGTCAAGCTGTCGGCCGTCGGCCAGGCCCTCGACCCGGGCATGGCCCTGGAGAACGCGCGGCAGATCTGCGCGGCGGCGCGGGAGTGCGGCGCCACGGTCACCCTGGACATGGAGGACCACACCACCGTCGACGCGACGCTCGGCGTGCTGCGCACGCTGCGGGAGGACTTCCCGGAGACCGGCGTGGCGATCCAGGCCTACCTGTTCCGCAGTGAGGCCGACTGCCGCGACCTCGCCGGGTCGCGGGTGCGGCTGGTCAAGGGCGCCTACCGCGAGCCCGCCTCGGTGGCCTGGCAGAGCAAGGCCGAGGTCGACCGCGCGTACGTGCGGTGCCTGCGCGTGCTCATGAACGGCACGGGCTATCCGATGGTGGCCACGCACGACGACCGGCTGATCGCGATCGCCGAGTCGCTCGCGGTGAGCGCCGGGCGCGGCACCGGCGACTACGAGTTCCAGATGCTCTTCGGCATCCGGGCCGACAGGCAGGCGGCGCTGGCCGCGGCCGGGTCCCGGGTGCGGGTCTACGTCCCCTACGGCGACGACTGGTACGGCTACTTCATGCGCCGCCTGGCCGAGCGCCCGGCCAACGTCGCCTTCTTCCTTCGCGCTTTGAGGGGTAAATGATGGATGCGATCAGCGATGTCCCGGTGCCGGCGAACGAGCCGGTGCACGGGTACGGGCCGGGCAGCGCCGAGCGCGCGGCCCTGGAGACCCGGATCAAGGAGCTGTCCGGGACGACCCTCGACCTGACGATGACGATCGGCGGCGAGCGGCGCATGGCCGGCGGCGCCCCGATCGACGTCGTGCAGCCGCACAACCACGCCGCCGTGCTCGGCCGTACGGCCGACGCCACCACGGCCGACGTCAGGGCGGCGGTCGACACGGCGCTCGAGGCCGCGCCGCGCTGGCGGGCCCTGCCGTTCGAGGAGCGCGCCGCGGTGTTCCTCCGGGCCGCCGAGCTGCTCAGCGGCCCTTGGCGGGCCACGCTCAACGCGGCCACCATCCTCGGCCAGTCGAAGTCGGCGCAGCAGGCCGAGATCGACGCCGCGTGCGAGCTGATCGACTTCTTCCGGTTCAACGTCGCCTACGCCCGGCGGCTGCTCGCCGAGCAGCCGCAGTCGTCGCCGGGCGTGTGGAACCGCATGGAGTTCCGCCCGCTGGAGGGCTTCGTCCTGGCGATCACGCCGTTCAACTTCACCTCCATCGCGGCCAACCTGCCGGCGTCGGCGGCCCTGATGGGCAACGTCGTGGTGTGGAAGCCGTCGCCGACGCAGCAGTTCTCGGCGCACTTCACCATGCGGCTGCTGGAGGCGGCCGGGCTGCCGCCCGGGGTGATCAACATGGTCACCGGCAACGGCGGCGCGATCTCCGAGGTCGCGCTGCCCCATCCCGAGCTGGCCGGGATCCACTTCACCGGCTCGACGGCCACGTTCCAGCACCTGTGGCGCACCGTCGGGGAGAACATCGCCGGCTACCGGGGCTACCCGCGGCTCGTCGGCGAGACCGGCGGCAAGGACTTCATCCTGGCGCACCCGTCGGCGGAGACCGGGGCGCTGGCCACCGCGCTGCTGCGGGGCGCGTTCGAATACCAGGGCCAGAAGTGCTCGGCGGCCTCCCGGGCGTACGTGCCGCGCTCGCTGTGGACCCGGATGCGCGACGACTTCGTGTCGGCGGCCGAGTCGCTCACCGTGGGCGACGTGTCGGGCGACCTGTCCACGTTCATGGGCGCGGTCATCGACGCGCGGGCCTTCGCCAAGCACAAGGAGGCGATCGACCGGGCGCGTTCCGCGGACTCGATCGAGGTGCTCACCGGCTCCTACGACGACTCGGCCGGCTACTTCGTGCGGCCGACCGTGCTGGAGTGCGCCGATCCCGCCGACGAGGTCTTCTCGAAGGAGTACTTCGGCCCGATCCTCGCCGTCCACGTCTACGACGACGCGGCGTACGACACCGTGCTGGACCAGATGGAGAGCGTCGCGCCGTACGCGCTGACCGGGTCGGTCATCGCGCGGGACCGGTACGCGATCGCCGACGCCACCGAGCGGCTGCGCTTCGCGGCGGGCAATTTCTACGTCAACGACAAGCCCACAGGCGCGGTCGTCGGGCAGCAGCCGTTCGGCGGGGCCCGGGCCTCGGGCACCAACGACAAGGCCGGCTCGATCTTCAACCTGATCCGCTGGGTCAACGCCCGCACGATCAAGGAGACCTTCGTGCCCCCGGTCGTCGGGGGGCCGTACAAGGGCGACGTGCCGCAGGGCGGCTGGCAGCAGCCCGACCTCGGCGAGCTCGGCTACTGACGGGCCGCGATGCCCCCGGAACCCGATGCGGGGTTCCGGGGGCATCGTTGTCGAGGTTCTGCCGAGCTACAGGACCGTGGGAAGAAGTGTGAGGGCCGGGACATGCCGTGGCCGGACCACGGTGAAGTGGCGCCGGTCGATCGTGGCGACCCGATCGATTTTCATCCGTTCCGCCAGAGCGATCACCGAAGCGTCCACGAATCCCAGTCGCAGACCCGCGTACCCCTCCACTAGCTGCGCGGCTCTGTCGACGTCGCGCGGATGCAGTTCCGTCAGTTCGAGCTCGCCGCGCGACACCGATTCCAGGAACACCGCTTCGGCCTTCGCACCAAGATTCTTCTCGACGTGCCAGGAGGTTTCCGTCAGCACCGTGGTGGGGACCAGTAGCCTTCCCGGGAGGGTGGACAGCAGGTGGGCCGACGTCTCGTGATGTGCGTCGGATCGGTCGATGGCCGCGTAGAGGACGCCGGTGTCCACAAGCGTGATCGTCACAAGGGACGATCCAACCCCTCTCGCAGCAGCTCGTCATGCCGTTCCGAAACATCGGTGCGTCCCGAGGCACCGAGCCCGATGAAGGACGGCCGACGTCGAGCCTGCTCCGCCTCATCAGGCTGCACGAACTTCGCCAGCTCGGGATCGGCCTGCACCAGCAGCCGCAAACGTCGCACACCGGCGGGTGGGAGCCGGTCGACGAGGTGATGCATGTCCTCATAGTCATGGGCGGCAGTCACGTCCGCCAGTCTACGCGGCAGAGTTGTCGGCGTCCCTCCGGAGCGGTCGTCAGACGAGGCCCTGATAGGGCGATACCGCCGAGGCGAGGGGCGACGTGACGACAGCGGAAGACGCGGCCGCCATCATGGCCGCTCGTCTCGGCGCGTGTGTGAGCGACCGGACAGCTCTCGCACCACGCCTGCACCGCCGGGACGCCTGCCGGTTTCGAGCGGCTTCAGTCCTCGGCGGGGACGGCCATCTCGCCGAGGAGGGACCAGTCGTCCTGCGGAACCGTGACGTTGACGATCCGCGGGGTCTCGGCGAGGTGGGGCGGCAGCGTCCGCCGGGCCTCCTGGAAGTGCTCCGATCCCACGTGCGCCGCCCCGGCCTCGTCGTCGCGGAAGGCCTCGACGAGGACGTACTCCGCCGGGTCGTCGAGGCTGCGCGACCAGTCGAACCAGAGGCAGCCCGGCTCGGCCCGGGTCGCCTCGGTGAACTCACGGGTGATCTCCGGCCAGCGGTCGGCGTGCTGCGGCAGCACCCGGAACTTCGCGGTGATGAAAATCATCGGGCGTCTCCTCACGTGATCGCGGGCAGGACCACATTCTCCAGGACCGCTCTCGGCGCGGTGTCCTGACCGGGTCCGTCGTAGTCGCCGGCGGTGACGGCCACGACGAGATCGAGATCGGGCAGCAGGAACAGCCGCTGGCCGCCGTTGCCGATCGCCGTCGCCCGCGCACCCGGGCCGACGTACCACATGTACCCGTAGGAGACGCCCTCCCAGGCGGGCACCCGGGGGCGCAGCATCTCCCCGATCCAGCCGGGGACGATCTCCCGGTCCAGCACGGCCTGCCCGACGCGGGCGAGGCCGCGTGGCGTCAGGCGCAGGCCCGAGGCGGCCAGGGCCCTGCCGTCCGAGCCCGCCGACCATTCGAAGGCCCCGACCCCGAGCGGCTCGAACAGCGCGGTGCGGGCGAACTCCTCGAGGCGCAGGCCGGTGCCCTCCTCGACGATCGCGCCGACGAGAGCCGCGGCTCCCCCGCTGTAGCGCCACCGCTCACCCGGCTCCTCCACGAAGGGGCGCTCCAGCACGTACCGGCGGCGGTCCGGCGCCATCTCCATCGCGATCTCGCTGTTGGCCGGGCTGGTGTAGGGCGCGCTCTCGTCCCACTCCAGGCCCATCGTCATCGTGAGCGCGTGCGCGATGGTCAGCCCGGCCCGTCGGGGGTCGGCCGCCAGGTCGGCGTACTCGGGGAAGACCGTCAGGATCGGCTCGCCCGGCTCCGGCACCAGGCCGGACCCCAGCGCCAGGCCGTACAGCAGCGCGACCAGGCTCTTGGTGACCGAGCGCAGGTCGTGCGGCGTGTCCGGCCCGAAGTCCACGTGGCCGAGCGGGGTGTTCAGCACGTGGTCCTCGCCGCCGCCGTACCACTCCAGGACGACGGCGCCGTGCCGGGCCACGACGACGCCGTGCAGCGCCGGCGCCCCGCCCCTCCGTACGAGGGCCTCAAGCCGGTGGGGCAGGTCCGGCACGAACCCTGCCTGTTCCGGAGCCTTTTCCGGGGAGATCGGCGGCATGGCGTTTCCTCCACTCGCTCGGGGATTGAAGGCTCGCATAATTTTCCGGCGGTAGGCGACGGCCAGAGGGGGTACCGCACCCGAAAGACGCCTCCGAGCGAGCCGAGGTCGACATGCGCAGGATCCTGGCGGCTCTTTGCATCGCGGGCGCGGCGGTCACCGCCGCCTGCGGCGACATCAAGCAGGACTACTACACGCAGACGATGCCCCAGAACGACGGGGCGAACGTGAACCTGCCGGGACTGCTGCTGCGCAACGCCTTCATCCTCGGCTCGCAGCAGCCCGCCCCGCCGGGGACCGACATGCCGGTCTACATGATGCTGCTCAACGAGAGCGGCCGCACCGACCGCCTGGTGGCGGTGGACACCGGGGGCCTGTTCCGGGAGGCCCGCCTGCCCGCCGGCGGCCTGGAGATCCCCGGCGGGAGGTACGTCGGCGGGACGGCCCTTCCCCAGGTGCTGCTCGCCGGCCTCACCCGCCCGCTGGGCAGCGGCGGCACGATCCCGGTGACGTTCCGGTTCCAGAACGCGGGGTCGGTCCGGGTCGACGTCCCGATCCTGCCGCCCGGAGCGTGGCGGAACACCTACTCGCCCTGGCCGGGCGCGTCTCCGAGCCCGTCTCCGAGCCCGTCACCGAGCCCGTCACCGAGCCTCTCGCCCAGCCCTCCGCCGGGGGTCTCGCCGAGCCCGTCACCCACCGGGAGCTGATGCGTCCTCGATCTCCGGGTTCGCGGCGATGATCTCCTCGGCGACCGCGCGCAGGCGGGGCAGGTACGCGCTCACCTCACGCGCCCGGCGCGGCAGGTCGTCCGGCGATCCGATGCCGAGGTCGGCGGCGAGGTCCGCGAATCCGGCGCGGTGGCCCGTCTCCCCCGGCGCGTCCACGGCGAGGATTTTCAGGCACCGGGCGTACGTCGCCGCGATCCAGAAGACGGCCTCGCGGTGCAGTCCCCGCGTGACGAGGTCGAGACCGCCGTCAACGGCCACCGGCCGGGCCGCCCGGGTGATGTCGGAGGAGAACGGGAACGGCGTGCGAGCCGCGGCCGCCGCCGCGTCGAACGCCCTCGTCATCGTGGCGAGGTGGGCCTCGACCCGCTCGCGGGGCAGGTGCGCGCAGCCGAGCAGGCCGAGCAGTTCCTCGTAGACGTCCATCCGGCCGTAGCTCCGCAGGAGTTCGCGGACCGCCGGGTAACGCAGCCGTACTGTGGGGTTGCGCAGCCCCGCGGTGAGGAGCACGTGGGTCGTGATGCCGGCCGGGAACAGCCAGGACGTGACCTGGTCGTGGAACGGCGCGTGCGCGTCGAGCGCCGCGAGGCCGCCGGTGATGCGGCTCTCGGCGTCCGCGCAGCGCAGGCGGACCCAGCGCCGTTCGGCGAAGCCCGCCGCGACGGCGGCCCGCAGCCGGGCCAGGCGCCCGGTGGGGTCGGCGATCACGGTGTCGGCGCGGAAGGCCCCGGCCAGGTGGCAGGAGGCCAGCACCTCCGCCGCCGAGGCGAGCCGGTCCCAGGACAGGTACGAGACCTCGACGAGCACGCCGTCCCATGGGATCTTGCCGAGCTTGGGCGGCGCGACGGGATCGGTGACCACGACCGTCACGTCGACGTCCGAGGTGGGCGGCAGCACCGTGCCGGGGTCCGCCCAGGCCGTGGAGCCGGTCAGGAAGGCCCCGGCGAAGTTCGGGGCCGCGGCCGCCTCCCGGGCGACCCACCGGGCCGCCGCGGCTCGCGCGTCCCGGACCCGCACCACCCGTGTCGTCATCCCAGGTTCCCCTTCCGATAAACGCGGGACCGCCACCCCGGCGAATCGCTTCAGGACACCACGAAATCCGTCGCCCCGCCGGACATCCCGGCGCCCTGTCCGGGCGGATCGGCGGGGTGGCGCCGTGCCGGCGGCGCTCCGTTGCCCGGCAGAGGGAGCGTGACCTCGACCGTGGTGCCCGCGCCCGGCTCGCCCGTGAGGAGGCAGATCCCGCCCAGCTCCGCCGTGCGCTCGCGCATGGAGGTCAGGCCGGGGCCCGTACGGCGTTCCGGCGGCAGGCCCACGCCGTCGTCGGCGACCAGCAGGCGCAGCGCCGCGGGTTCGCGGCGCAGCTCGACCCGGACCCGGGTGGCACGCGCGTGGCGCCGGGCGTTGATCAGCGCCTCCTGCGCGATCCGGTAGACGGCCACCTCGACGGCGGCGGGCAGGTCGGCCAGGTCGCCCTCGGCGTCCACCACGGTGGCGGGGCCCTCGGGATCGCCCGGCCCGGCCAGCGCCCGCAGGGCGGCGGCCAGGCCCAGGTCGTCCAAGACGGGCGGGCGCAGGCCGTACACGAGCTGCCGGACGTCGTGCGTGACCGTGTCCATGCCCGAGCGCAACTCGCGCAGCAGCCTGTCCGCCGTCTCCGGGGAGCTCTTCAGGCTGGCGCGGGCCGTGGTGACGGCCGCGGCCATCTCGCCCAGCGTGCGGCCCAGGCCGTCGTGCAGGTCGCGGCGCAGCCGCCGTCGTTCCTCCTCCCGGGCGGCCAGGATGCGCTCCCGGGAGCGCTGCAGGTCGGCCGCGAGGCGCACCGCGTGCGCCACGTCGGCCGCGTACGGGACCAGCGTGGCCAGCACCCGCTCGTCGTGCGCGGCGGGGAAGCGGCGCGGGGCGGGCGGGCCGACCAGCAGCCGCCCCACCCGCTCGCCGTGCCAGACCAGCGGCACCTCGCGCGGGCGGTCGCCGACCTGCCC
>NZ_JBFAOO010000223.1:0-11478 GCF_040675265.1 Microbispora sp. NPDC049633 | reverse complement strand
CCTCGGGCGTCGACGGTGATCTTCTGGGAGAGGTCGCCCTTGGCGACGGCGGTGGTGACCTCGGCGATGGAGCGGACCTGGCTGGTGAGGTTGCCCGCCATCGCGTTCACCGAGTCGGTGAGGTCCTTCCAGGTGCCCGAGACCCCCGGCACCTCGGCCTGTCCGCCGAGCTGGCCCTCGGTGCCCACCTCCCGCGCCACGCGCGTCACCTCGGAGGTGAACAGGGACAGCTGGTCGACCATCCCGTTGAAGACGGTCGCGATCTCCGTCAGCAGGCCGTCGCCGTCCTCCGGGAGACGGGTGCCGAAGTCGCCGTCCCGCACGGCGGTGAGGCCGGCCAGGAGCTGCCGCAGATCCAGTTCCGGGTCACCGCCGGCGGCGCGCGCGGGTCGCGCGCGCTTCGCGGTGCCTGCCCTCTCGACCATGTCCACCCTCACGATCGCCATATGACCAGGGAAAAGAAAGCATATAAAGCACTGCTGGAGGCCGTGTTCCCATGTGGCCGCGGCCGCGGCCGGAGCGGGCGCACCGGCCTGTAAGGCTACCCCGCGGGCGATCTCCGCGAATCGCCCTCGGAGGCGACGTGTCAATGTCGATCAGGACTCCGGGGAACATCCGCGGCGTGCGTGTACTGCGTCTGTGCTCCGTCTTCGCCGCGCCCGTCACCGCGCTGCGGGGCAGGGGCGTGCGGTTCAAATCAGCCGGTGGAGTCCCGGCCGGCGTCGAAGACCTCCTCGTAGTGCTCACGCGCCTGCTCGACCACCGAGTCGTCGAGCCACGCGACCGGTTCGACCTGGTCGATGAGCGGCTCGTGGTCGGGGCCGCGGGCCACCGTACGGCCGGTCAGTACCCACGCGTGCCGTTCCTCGTCCTTCTCGGCCAGATGCGTGTATTTGCAGATCTGGCGGGCAAGCCAGTCACGCAGCGGGAGGGTCCACCAGCGCTCGGCGTCGAGCACGGTCACCGACAGGCCGGGCAGCTCCAGACGGCTCTCGTAGTCGACGCTCGGCTTGCCGGCATCGGCGTCGGGCCCCTTGGAGTACCGCAGGTACAGGCCGGGCCGGTTCTCGACGAGCTCGGTCAGCTCGTCCAGGCTCTTGATGGTGGGTATTCCGCTCACTTCACCCCTCCGCGGTCCCGCTCCGCCCGCTCCGCCCGCTCCGCTCGGGACGGGGGCCGGGCGCGGCTCTCACGTCAGCCAGGCCGCCGTCGTCCCGGTCCGCCGCTCCGCGATCGCCCGCGATCGCCCGCGGTCGACGCGTCCCGCCAAGTCATGCGGGGTACGGAGGACGCTGGGCCGGCGGGACGCCGCCGCCTTCTCCGCCACCCTTGTTCCCCTTGTCGGTGCCGTGCGGCTGCCCGCCCGGCTTCGTGGCGCTCGCCGACTCCGGAATGACGTCGATGTTCTCGTCGTCGGCGCCGCCCCCGCCGGAACGCCGAAGCTCGGGTTGCTGAGGCTCGGTCATCGTTCCTCCTTACGGACCGCCACGAAGGTCGAAACGGACTGTCCGCAACCAGCCCCCGGCGGTGCTGTCCTCCCCTCCCCATCCGCCGGAAGGGCAAACCCGGGAAAGGTCTCGTCAGGTCTTCGAGGCATCCGCACGAAGCACGTCGGCCAGGAAGTCGATCGAGCGCTCGATGATCGGGGAGATGTCGGCGCCGGTGAAGCCGTGACCACCGTCCGCAACGACGTCGAGCTCCGCGCGTACGCCGGCCGCGCGGAGCGCTGCGACCAGCGTCTCACTATGAGAGAGGGGCACGTTCTGATCATCCGCGCCGTGGACGCAGAGGAACGGCGGTGCGCCAGGGTGAACCTGGTGGAGCGGGCTGCCGAGCCGGGCCAGGTGGGGCAGGTCCGCTGGAAGGCCGCCGAACAGAGGGATCGCGGGATCACCGGGCTCGGGGGAGCCGCCGGGAAGGTCAGGTCGGACGGTCCGTACCAGTCGACCACGGCATGAAGGCCGAGCGCCGGATCACGTGCGAGTCCGGCCAGCGCCGCGAGATGGCCCCCGGCGGAGTCACCCATCACCGCGAAGCGGGTGACGTCCAGGTGCAACTCATCCGCATGGGTTCGCGTCCACTCGATCGCCGCGCCGATGTCGTCCAATTGTGCTGGATAGACCGCCTCGTGGCTCAGCCGGTATTCCACCAGTCCCACGGCGAAGCCGCGTTCGAGCAGCCGGGCGTGGAGATCGGCCTCGGGCATGCCGGGAGTGGGATCACAGCGGCTGCCCGCGCACCAGCCGCCGCCGTGGATCCAGAAGACGACCGGGTACGGGCCGCGCTCTCCCGGGATCAGCAGATCGAACTCCAGAGGACGGTGACCCGGGGGCCTCGCCACGACGATGTCCGGATGCCTCTTCGCCCGGTCGTAACTGTTCATGGACATCGACCGCGCCCTCCCGTCATTCTGATCGTGAGACCCAGGAGCATGCCGATGATCCCACGGGAAGCACACGCCCTCACAGGTACCTGGCTGGGCGACGAGGGGGCTCTCTACTACATTCGGCATACGGGCAGCACTGTCTGGTGGGCCGGGCTGAGCGTCTCGTCTCCCCAGGGCTCCGGCGACCTGAACATCGGAACCGCGTTCACCAACGTCTATCGAGGCAGGCTCATGGGCGACTCCGTCGTGGGTGAGTGGATGGACACCCCACGCGGCGACGTCTTCCAATGCGGGACGATGGATCTGCAGATCGTGCCGCCGGACGGGATGCGCAGGCTCCGTGAGACGGGCGGGTTCGGCGGCGCCGCCTGGCGGCGGATCGAACCGCCGGCCCGCAAGATCGACCGTATCCGCGCCGCGCTCCGGCACGACGCCCTCATCACCGATGTCTGCGCGGTGATCCACGGAACGATGACCACCGGTCTGACCGAGGTGGCCTCGTCCGGGGACCTGCAGTTCCAGATGCGCGTCGATCCATCCGTGGTCAGGCGCCCGGCGTTGCCGCTGGGCAGCACTGTCACGTGCCGCCTCACCGAGCACGGCGCCGACGCCGTCATTCCCGGCTGGCGGGATCGCGACGCCGTCAGCATCCTGTTCCGCAACGGCCGGCCGGTCAACGGCGATCTCCGCAGAGACGAGAGCGGGCAGTTCCTCGTCCTCGGCCGACCGCTTTCTCCGGGGACGCACGTGCGGGTCACCGGTGCGCTGTCCACCTCCCCGCCGCTGATCTCCCCGGTCTACGCCGTGGACGTGCAGGATCACACTCCCCGTACGACGCTCACCGGCATATGGGCGGGCGACGACGGAGGAACCTACTACCTCCGTCAGCGTGGCGACGCTCTCTGCTGGCTGGGCTTGAGTCCGGACTGGGGAGCCACCTACACCTCGGTGTTCAGCGGGGTCGTCCTGGCGGAGCATGACGTGATCACGATCTGCGGACGATGGGCCGACCTGCCGCTCGGCGGGCGAACGCGAGAGGGGGAGGCGACCCTCTCTCTGACCGCTTACTCGGTGCTCACCACGGCCGGGGGCGAGCACATGGGCCCCGGCCGTCTGGAGCGGTTATCCGACTCGTTCACTCAGTTCTAGGCAGGAGAGGTATGGCTCAGGAGAACCTCCGCGTGTTCCTCAGTCACACCTCGGAGCTCGGTGTGCACCCCGAAGGCCGATCCTTCGTCAGGGTGGCCACGGAGACGCTGCTGAAGGCGGGACATCACCCGGTCGATATGGCTCACTTTCCGGCACGTGACCAGCAGGCCGCCGACTATTGCCGCGAGCAGGTCCTGAACTGCGACCTGTACCTGGGCCTGATCGGCTTCTGTTACGGGTCGCCGGTGCGCGACCGCCCGGAGGTCTCCTACACCCAGCTGGAATATCTCACCGCGGGCGCGGCCGGCATTCCCCGGCTGATCTTCATGCTGGACCCGGCCGACGGTCTCCCGGCCGAGCTGCTCGACACGGAGCACGGCGACAGGCAGCGGGCGTTCCGCCGTCATGTGGCCGATGAGGTGCTGGTGCAGCGGTTCAGCACGCGCGAGCAGCTGGAAATCGCGATTCTGCACGCGTTGGTCCGCTTCGACGAGAAACCCGGAGCCAGAGCCTCTCCCGTGAAACGTCCATGGATGGCTCCGGCCCCCACAGGCCCGGTCGTCGACCGGCCGGGGCTGATCGGTCCGCTGGTCGAGGCTCTGATGGCGACGGGCGCGGAATCCGTCGGGGTGACCACCGCCGTCGAGGGTGCGGGCGGCTTCGGCAAGACCACCCTGACGGCTCAGGTGAGCCGGATGGAGAGCCGGCTGGCCGGGCGCTTTCCCGGAGGCCTTCTGTGGGTGACACTCGGACAGCACGTGACCGGTGCGGAGCTGGCCAACCGGGTGAACACGTTGTGTGAGGCGTTGACCGGCAGGCCCAGCACCACGACCGATCCCGAGCTGGCCGGCATACGTCTGGGAGAGCTGCTCGACCAGCGTCCCAGCACTCTCCTGGTCGTCGACGACGTGTGGACCGCCGCCCAGCTGAAGCCGTTCCTCATCGGAGGTCTGGGCCACCGACGACTGATCACCACCCGCATCGGAGGACTCGTGCCCCCGGGAGCCGTGTCCATCCTGGTCGACGCGATGAACCCGGACGAGTCGCGCACGCTGTTGCGCACCGGTCTGGGCGTCCTGCCCGAATCGGCGCTGGCCCGGCTGGATCGGCTCACCGGCCGGTGGCCGGTGCTGCTCGCCCTCGCGAACGGCCTCATGGCGGAGTACGAACGAGGAGGAGCCTCGGCCGCACAGGCTGCGGAGTGGGTCATCAGCAAGCTCAGTCTCGAAGGGCCGGCCGCATTGGACATCGACAACCCCGAAGAGAGGGCACAGGCGATCGCGGTCACGGTGGGAGCGAGCATGGAGAGCCTCTCGTTGCTCGATCGTGAGCGCTATCTCGACCTCGGCATATTCCCCGAGGACACGGACGTGCCGCTCGACGCGCTCACCCTGCTCTGGAGCGCGCGGAGCCCGATGGGCGGCAGAGCCGCGGAGCGACTCCTCTCGCGTCTCGTCCAGAGCCGATTGGCATTGGGGACGTGGCAGAGCGGGCCGGCGTTGCGCCTGCACGACGTGATCCGCGGTTACCTCCGCCACCAGCGGTCGCCCTCCCAGCTGGCGCAGGTGAACCGGTCGTTCGTGGACGCGGGCCGCAGTTTGCTGACCGGCGAACCGGAGGACGGCCTCAGCCCTTGGTGGTCGATCCCGGAGAGCTTCGGTTACCTATGGTGGAACATCGTCTACCACCTGGCGGAGGCCGGACACCATGACGAGCTGTCATCGCTGGTCACACACCCACGCTGGCTCGTCACGAGGCTCGACCGCTTCGGTGCGGCGGCGGTGGACGGTGATCTGGCCTTCGCCGGCCGGCACGCGGATCTCCGGCACGCACTGGCCAGAGCCGCTCACCTGCTCACGCCGCTGAGCCCTTCGATTGTCGACACTGTCGCCTCCAGGCTTCACGGAACCAAGGCGCTGCAGACGCTCGTCAGGAGACTCGACGCGAGCGATCCGCCGCCGCTGCTGGCGCCTCTCTGGCCTCTGCCCGATCAACCGGATGCTGCGCTCAGGCGAACCCTGGAAGGACACACGAGCGCGGTACGGGCCTGTGCCGTCGCGGCGGACGGCACCTGGATGGCCACAGGTGGCTTCGATCGGACTGTTCGGATCTGGGATATCACGGGACGATCCCGGTCTCTCGTGATGCGTGGTCACACGGGGTGGATCTGGGATTGCGCGATCTCTCCGGACGGGACATGGCTCGCCTCGGCCGGAGACGACGGCACTGTCCGGATCTGGAACGCCGAGTCGGGTTCCCCGCTGCGTACGCTCCGCTGCCCGGACGGGGTGACGGGGTGCGCGATCGCGCCCGACGGCGCCTGGCTCGCCGCCACGGATCTCGACGGCGGCATCCATGTCTGGAATCCCCACAGCGGCGAGAAGCTCCGCCTCCTGCATCACGGGGCAGGAGTCACGGGATGCGCCGTGGCGCCTGACGGCACGTGGCTCGCCTCCGCCGGCGTGGACGGCCTCGTACGCGTCTGGGATGCGGCCACGGGCGTGGTGCGGGTAACCCTCGTCGGGCATGAAGGGCGTGTCAACGGCTGTGCCGCCGCCCCTGATGGCATGCGCCTCGTCTCGGCCGGGGCCGACGGCAGCGTGCGGGTCTGGGAGGTCGCCGGCGGGCGGCAACTGGCTTTGCTCGAAGGCCATCGCGACTGGGTCGACGACTGTGCCGTCGCGCCGGACGGCGGCTGGCTGGCCTCCACTAGCGCCGACGGCACCGTACGCGTATGGGACGCCGGCACGTATGAGGCGCGGCTGGTGCTGCCCGGGCCCGCGGGCGGGGCGCACGCGTGCGCCATCGGGCCTGACAGCACATGGCTCACCGCGGGGTGCGCGGATCGTACGGTCAGAATCTGGGAGGTCGCGCGGACCGACGTCAGACGCCGGGAGGACAGCCGCATCGGGATCATGCGCTCCTGCACGGCATCCCCCTCCGGCGAGCTTCTGGCCGCTGGTGACGTCAAAGGCGTGACCCGCGTCTGGAACATCGATTCGCAGGAGCCGTCGCTGACTCTGCCCGGTCATGAGGGATGGGTGCGGAGCTGCGCGTTCGGGGCCGACGGCGCGATGCTGGCGACCGGGGGCGCCGATGGAAGGGTCCGCGTCTGGGACGTGCGGCGGGGTGCTCTCACGCACACCATGACCGGCCACGGAGGGTGGGTGAACCGGCTGAGTTTCTCGGCCACGGGAATGCTGCTGTCGGCCGGGTCCGATCAGACCCTCATCGTGTGGGACCCGGTGACCGGGACGCGCGTTGCGAGGTTCGACTGCGCCGCGCCGGTGTTCGGCGGCGCGATCGCACCGGACGGAACCTGGGCCGCGGCGGGGTGCGCCGACCGTACGGTCCAGATCTGGGATGTCTGGGAAGGGCGGCGGCGACTGGTCCTGTCCGGTCACGTGGGCAGAGTGAACGCATGCGTGGCGGGGCCCGACGGCCGCTGGCTGGCCTCGGCGGGGTTCGACCGGACCGCCCGGATCTGGAACGTCGAGGACGGGGCGCTGATAGCTGTCCTCAGCGGGCATCCCGGGCCGATCTGGGGGATGGCCGCGTCTGAGGACGGTGCGCTGCTCATGTGCGTCAGCACTGACGGAACCGCCCACGTGTGGGATGTCGCGTCGACACGGCGACTGGCGGCCATCCGCGTCGACGGGCCGCTGCGGGACTGCGGTTGGCTGCTGGGAGGCCGGGCCGTCTGCATGGCGGGTGACTCCGGCCTCTATCTTTTCGAACTACGCAGGCCATCCGACAACAGGGCCAGTGGTCCGAGATCGCCGTCGCCCCATACCGGCGTGGAGTTGAAGTCGATGATGTAGGCATGCTCATCGCTCACCAGGACGTCGAACGCACCGAAGTCGCAGCCGTGGGACGAGATGAAAGCGTTGACGGCCAGCCTCGCGGCGTCGGGCACCGTCTCCTCGGCGACCATCAGTGACGTGTCGGACGGGACTCTTTTCACCCGCTCCGCGGAGATGAATCTGAACCACGCCCGGCGATGGCCGAGAACCGCGCATCGGAAAAGCCTGTCTTGTTCGTCGGAGATGAACCGCTCCACGACCAGATCGGGATGATCCCACGTGTCCGGGTCCAGGCCTCGGCGCGATACGACCGGATACTCCATGGGTTCGGCCGTGGGGCCGGGGGCGGTCGCGTATCCGGCGACGCGTTCGGGAATCCCGCCGTAGTTGAGGTTCGTCTTGACGATGAGCAGCTCCTCCGGTGGGCCGACGCGCTGTGCGGCGGTCGTCGGCAGCCCGATCTCCGCGCACTTGCGCTGCAGGCTCCTCTTCGAGATGTCCTCGACGCCTGCGTTGAGAACCCGTACTCCGCGGAGGCTGAGCTCGGCGCACAGGTCGGCCCTTGCGAGCGGCCTTTCGCGAGCGGACGTGAGATCGATGTGGAAGATGAAGAAAGAGCAACCGGGGCCGAGACACGAAAGGATGTCCTCGACCGTGTCGGCCCGCCCGGAGACGATCCTGGTGCAGCCGGGCAGAAGCCGTTGCAACAGGTACCCGGTCCAGCGGCTGTGGTCGTAGACCGCGACGTCCTCCTGAAAAGACATGCCTCTCACACTCCTCCGCGCGAGGGCCGAGTCCAAGCGAGGTTCACGTGCCGGAAGCCCAGTGCTCCCTCGCGGTCAGGTGACGCCCGCCCGGCCGTCGCCCGCGCTCGACCGTCTGGTGATCTGCGTGGGCGGCGCACTCCTGGCACTGCTGCGCGCCTGGGCGGACGGCGACGTCTCCGCCACCCCCGCCGAACTCGACGCCACCTTCCGCGCCACCGTCCTCCCCGGCGTGCGGTCCGTCCTGGTTCAGGGATAGTCGCCGGGACTCAGAGCCGGGGCTTTTTCGCCTGGTAGAGCCATGCGTCGAAGAAGGGGCGGAGGTTCTGCCCGCTGAGCTTCTCCGCGAGACCGATGAAGTCGGCCGTGGTCGCCGTGCCGTGCCTGTTCTCCTGCGCCCAGGTCTTCAGCAGCGGGAAGAAGACCCTGTCCCCGATCTTCGTGCGCAGGGCGTGGACGGTCATCGCGCCCCGGAGGTACACCGCGTGCTCGTCGAACATGTGCTCCTGGCCGGGATCGCCGGTTTTCAGGTTCCAGAAGTGGCCGGTCCTGCGGTAGTGCCGGTCGAAGATCTCCTTGGCGGACGGCCCGCCGTGTTGCTCCTGGTAGAGCCACTCGGCGTACGTCGCGAAGCCCTCGTTGAGCCAGATGTCGCGCCAGCTCCGCACGCCGACGCTGTCACCGAACCACTGGTGCGCCAGCTCGTGCACGATCTCCGAGTTGTCGGTCGGGCCGCCGCTGTAGACGGGCCGGCCCTGCGTCTCCAGCGCGGTCACGGAGCCGTTGCCGTCGGCGATGCCTCCCGTGGAGGAGAACGGGTAGGGGCCGAACAGCCCGATCTCCCAGGCGACCGCCTTCGCCGTGAAGTCGTGCAGGTCCTTCGACTTGTCCGCCAGAGAGGGGTCGTAGGCGGTCACGTTGGGCATGCCGCCGACCGTGCCCTCGCTGACCACGAAGTGTCCGATCGCGACCGTGGCGAGATAGGGCGCCATCGGCTGCCCCATCTCCCACCGCACGGTCTTGTAGCCGTCGTCGTCCGCGCCGTCCGTCCCCGTACGCTCGCCGTTGGCCAGCACGGTGAGATCCTCGGGCGCCGACACCCGGAAGGAGAAGGTGGCCTTGTCCGCCGGGGTGTCGTTGGACGGGAACCAGCTGCGTGCGCCGTCCGGCTGGGACGCCACGAACGCGCCGTCCTTGGTCTTGATCCAGCCCTGGTGACCGGTCGCGTCCGAGACCGCCTTCGGCGTGCCGGCATAGGAGACCGCGACCGTGAACGTGCTCCCCGACCTCAGTCCCTTCGGCGGGGTGATCACCAGTTCCTGGCCGTCGCGGCGGTAGGCGGCGCGGGCGCCGTCCACCAGCACGCCGCTGATCGGCGGCCCGGAGAAGTCGAGGTTGAACCGCGACAGGTTCTGGACGGCGGTCGCGGTGATCGTCGTGGTTGCGTCCACCTCGTGGTCGTCGGGGTCGAACCGCAGGCGCAGGTCGTAGTGTCCGACGTCGTAGCCGCCGTTGCCCTGGAGGGGATAGTAGGGATCGCCCGCCCCCGCCGACCCGGGGAGGAAGGTGACCGGCTCCGCGGCGGCCGGAGCGGCCGAAGACGCCATTACGGTGAGGCTCGCGGCGAGGGCGGCTAATTTACGCACCATCCCCCCATAATGGGGATTTTTGCTAGAAAGTGGTAATTCGTCCCTATTGGTCACTTTTGTGGCGGTTTTCCCGTGAATCACACGGGTCACTCACCCGGCCATCGCCGCGTCCACGAGATCGAGGCCGAGATCCTGCGCCTGCCGTACCGGCAGGCCGGCGTCGGTGAACCAGTCGTCGGTGGCCTCCGGATGCGGGCCGACCACGGCGACCCGGCCCGCGCCGTACGGCGTGACGAGGGCGGCGACGGCGCCGTTGGGGTAGGTGGCGAGGACGCTGGCCTTGTTGCCCGGTTCGAGCAGGAAGCAGGGACCGTCCTGGAAGAACACGCTCCTGTTCCGGCCGCGCCACCGCACGTCGACGAGCGTGTCCTCCTCGTCCTCCACCGTCGCGCCCGGTGTGACGATGTACTGGTCGGTGTCGCCCGGCAGCAGGGCGAACCCCGGGGTGGCTCCGGCGAGATAGCCGCCGAGGCAGAAGCCGAGATAGCGGCCGCCTTTGGCGACGAAGTCACGCAGCAGGCCGCGATGCCGCCTGAGGTGCCGGTAGCCGCGGTCCAGATCCCCGCCGCCGGGCTGGGCGTACACGGCGGCCTCGGCCAGTGACTCCGCCGTGAGCGGGATCTCCTCGTGCGGGCCGGTGTAGCGGACGTCGAAGCCCCAGCGGCTGGCCTCCAGCAGTCCGGCGACCGCCTCCGAGCATCCGGGAATCGAGGCCGGGCCCCGGTAGACGAGCGCGAGCGGCCGTCCGGAGCGTGGCGGAGGGGCCTTCTCTGGACGGAGGACGTGGCGGAGGGTTTTGAGGATGCCCACAGTGGACCCCATGTGCTTCTCCCAGATCTGTCAGGCGAGGCCGGCCTGCGCCGGGATGCCCCGCCAGCTCGTGCCCGGCGTGAGCCGCTCGCCCTTCATCAGCAGCGACAGCGCGCCGAGCGACACGTCCTCGCCCACCACCGAGTCGTAGAGCACCACGGCGCGGGCGCCGATGCTCGCGCCGGACCGTACGGTCACGGCGGACATCTTCATGACCCGGTCCTCGAAGAGGTGGGTCTGCAGGGACACCCCCGATCCGATCGCGACGTCGTCACCGATCTCCACCAGGTCGAACTCCGTCATATAGGTGGTCGCTATACAGGTGCGCCTGCCGATGCGGGCCCCGAACCACCGCAGCACGGGCGGGAGGAACGGGGTGCCGGCCAGGAGAGCGACCCCGGCCGGAACCGCGGCGGCCTCGTACAGCCCGGTGACGAACTCCGTGCGCCGGACGAACCGGCTCCACAACGGCTCCACCCTCGGCCGGTACGCGCCGATGAGCAGTCGCTTGGCGGCGACGCAGCAGCCGATGATCGCCAGCCCCGCGGCACAGGCGACGAGCGGCGCGGCGGCCACGACCGCGGGCAGGGGCAGGACGCGGGCGAGCGCGTGCACGCCCAGCAGGTAGAGGTAGAAGCCCGCGCCGAACAGCGTCGCCGGGAGGGTGGCGCGGAAGAACTCGATGCCCAGGCGGTGCAGAACCAGCCGGCGGGGCGGTCGGAACGTCTGGTCCTCGGAGAACGAGCCGCTGTCCTGCCGCACCGGAAGGTGCATCGGGGGAGAGCCGAGCCACGAGGTGCCCTCGGGGACGCCGTCGGGTGGCGGGATGGTGCTGACGCCCACCAGGGACCCCGGTCCCATCCGCGTGCCCGCCGGGATGACCGCGGCGTTGCCGACGAACGCGCGCCTGCCCACCT
>NZ_JBFAOO010000222.1:0-11512 GCF_040675265.1 Microbispora sp. NPDC049633 | reverse complement strand
CAGGCGGTGACCGCCACGCCGACCTCGTCCACCCGCCCGCTGGCGGGGGTCCAGGCCGCGGAGGCGTCCTTGTCGTCGGCCCGCACGCACCAGATGCGCTTGGCCTCGGCCTCGCCGGCGACCGCGGTGTTGACGTCGCGCTGATCGGTGCAGGCGTGCACGAGCCAGGCGCCGTCGCAGTCGCCGACCTGGTACGGCCGCCGTTCCCAGATCACCCGCCCGGCGGCGATGAGGTCGTCCAGCGCCGGGGTGACGGTGGGCGAGATCAGGGTGACGGAGGCTCCGGCGTCGAGCAGCGCGGGAACCCGCCGCTGTGCGACGCGTCCGCCGCCGACCACGAGAACACGCCGCCCATCGAGGCGGAGGCCGAGCAGGTAGGGCGCCATGACCCCAGTCTCCCTATCGCGTAAAGCGTGCATTGTTAGGAGGCAAACCTACCCGCTGGGCTCGGGCGACATTCACCGGTTGAGACTTGTGAGTCCACAGGTCGGTCGCCCCGCGGGCCCAGGCGGACTCACTGTCCCTTGTCCGCCACGCCCGCGGAGTCGAAGGTGGCGACCTCGTGCATGACCCGCGCCGCCGCGCTGACCAGAGGGTGGGCGAGCAGCCCGCCCGTTCCCTCGCCGAGACGCAGCCGCAGGTCGACGAGCGGGTCGAGGCCCAGGTGGGCCAGCGCCGCCGCGTGGCCCGGCTCGGCCGACCGGTGTCCGGCCAGGCAGTAGCCGATCGCGTCGGGCGCGATCCCGCCGGCCACCAGCGCCGCCGCTCCGGCGATCACCCCGTCCAGGATGACGGGCACCCGGGCCGCGGCGGCGCCGAGCACGAAACCGGCGATCGCCGCGTGCTCCAGGCCGCCGACCGCCGCGAGCACGCGCAGCGCCGCGTCCGGCCCGTCCGGTACGGCTCCCGCCTCGGCGATGCCGTTGGCCCGCAGGCCCCGCCGTACGATCTCGATCTTGTGCTCGTAGGTGGCGTCGTCGACGCCGGTCCCCCGCCCGGTGACCCCGGCGGCGGGCCTGCCGGTGAACGCGCAGATCAGGGCGGCCGACGCGGTGGTGTTCGCGATGCCCATGTCGCCCGTCACCAGGCAGCGCGCGCCCGCGTCCACCAGGTCGCGGGCGATCTCGACGCCGACGGCCAGGGCGGCGCCGGCCTGCTCCGGCGTCATCGCGGGCCCCTGCGACAGGTCGGCCGTGCCGTACGCGACCTTGCGGGCGAGCAGCCGGGGCGCGGGCGGCAGGTCGGCCGCGACTCCCACGTCCACCACCGTCACCGACGCGCCCACCTCGGCGGCGAAGGCGTTGGCGACCGCTCCTCCCGCGGTGAAGTTGGCCACCATCTGCGCGGTGACCTCCTGCGGCCAGGGGCTCACCCCCTGCGCGTGCACGCCGTGGTCGGCGGCGAAGATCGCCAGAGCGGCCGGGGACGGGAGCGGCGGCGGGCAGGTCCCGGCGATGCCCGCGAGCCGCACCGCGACGTCCTCGAGGACCCCGAGCGAGCCGCTCGGCTTGGTGAGCCTGTCCTGGTGGGCCCTGGCCTCCGCCATGGGGCCGGGCTCGACCGGGCGGATGGCGCCGATCGTCTCGCCGAGGGACGTCATGCTCTCTCCTTCTGTCGCCACCTGGTCCGGCCGCGGCGCCCCGATGCCGGCCCCTGATTCCGGCCCTCTGATTCCGGCCCCCTGCTCACCGGCTCCGGCCGGGCGGCCGCCGGAACACGGACCGGCGGGCGCGTCAGACGGCGCTGGCGACTCCGGGCTGGGCGAGGGGCCCGTCCGGCGCGTCGTCGCGGGGCTCCTCCCCCGCCTCGCCACGGCCGGCCACGCCGATCATGCTATCCGTCTCGATCTCGCCCTCCGCTTCCGGTTCGGGCATCTCGGCCTCGAGCGTCTCCACGTCGAGGACGTCCAGGTCGAGCTGCTCCAGATCCAGCGGCTCGGGTTCGGCGTCCCTGGCCATGGTCAGGCGCGCGCCGATGGCGGTCACGAGGCCGGCGTCGGCCCCGGCGGCGGGGCTCATGTCCGGCTCCGCGCGCCGCGTGGGGAACGGCCGGGTCAGCGGCAGGACGGTGGACGGGCGGCTCGCGGCCGGCGACGAGGACTGCCCGCCCCCGGCGAGCGCCTCCTCGTACCTCTCGATCACCACGTCGGCGAGGCCCTCGCAGTCGCCGATCACCTCGGCGCAGCGGATGTCGAGGCCCTCGTGGTTGGCGCCGTACGCCAGCGCCTGCGCCCAGATGCGTTCGAGGACCGCCCCGGCGAACAGGACGTACGGCAGGACGATCACGCGCTTGGCGCCGAGCCTGCGGCAGCGCTCCAGGCCGCCGGGCACGCCCGGGCGGGTGTGCGAGACGTAGGCCGTCTCCACGGTCAGCAGGTCGGCGGCGTGGGTCTCCCAGAACAGCCGCGAGACCCGGTGGACCTCGGCGTTGACGGCGGGGTCGGTGGAGCCGTGCCCGACCAGGACGACCGCGGTCTCACCGGGCGCGATCTCGGCGGGCGGCTCGTCGCTCACGAACCGCGGCATCTCCGCGCGGGCGTCGGCGAGCCGCTCCGCGAGCAGCTTGAGCACGCGCGGGTCGGGTCCGAGCGGGCGGCCGAGGTCGTATTCGAGCGTCGGGTGCCGCTCCTGCTCCAGGGCCATGGTGCCGGGGATGTCCCCGAGCGCGCGCCGGTCGCCGGTCAGGCTGAGCGGCACCGCGATCAGGTGGTGGTGCCCCCGGGCCACGAGAGAGGCGATGGAGTCGCCGAGCGGGGGGCGGGCGTTCGTGATGAAGCCGCCGCTCACTTCGGCGGGGAGCCCGTCGAGGCGGCAGCGGAGGCGGTGAACGAACCTGCCGAACTCGGCGACGCCGGTCTCATCGTGAGTGCCGTGGCCGATGAGCAGCAGCGGCGGTTTCATCTGGTCGATCTCCCCTGCAGTTGACCTGCGTCCGTTCACAATCCCCGCTCGCCGTCCGGGCCGGTTCGCCCGAGCGCGCCGGACCGGGTCTCCCGCGTCGGGACGCGCGCTCGCCGGCCGGCGGGAGGCTCACGGCTGGCGAGGATAGCCTTCCGGCCCTCAATCATGGTGGCCGCTTGACCGAGCGGCCCAGCGACTAGGGCGATTCTTTACCTATTGCCATGAAATTTCCCCGTTGAGCATGCCGAAGAGTACGGCGTCGGCCCAGCCACCCGGGACCGGCAGCGCCTGCCGCATGATGCCCTCCTCGATGAACCCGGCCTTCCTCGCGACCGCCTGGCTGGCACGGTTTCCCGTCGCGACCAGCAGATGGACCCGGTGGAATCCGAGGTCGAACAGGTGGGCCGTGGCCAGTTGGGTGGCCTCCACCGCGTACCCCCTGCGGCGGGCCCACGGGGCGACCCAGTATCCCAGCTCGGCGTCCCCGCGCTCATGGTCCTCGCGCTGCACGCCGATGGCTCCGGCGAGCCGTTCCCCGTCCTTCGGCTGTATCGCGAAGTTGCCACCATAGCCGGGGCCGTTCGCGTGCGCGAGCCGGGTGCACCACTCCAGCGCGCGCTCCAGCGTGTAGCCCTCGGCCCACGTCATCCAGCGGGCGATCTCGGGATCGCCCTTGACCGCGTCGACGACGTCGAAGGCGTCGTGCCGGGCGAACGGCCGCAGGACCAGCCGCTCGCTCTCGATCCTGCGGCGCGGCACGACCCGCTCGTCGCCGCGCAGCCGGCCGAAGACCACGAGGTCGTACGGGCCGTCGTCCTCGAATCCGGCGCCGCGCAGCAGTCCCTCACGGGTGAAGCCGGCCTTCTCCGCGACCCTGATCGACGCGAGGTTGCCGGCGTCGGCCCGCAGTTCGATCCGGCGCAGCGGGCCCTCCCCGAGCAGGCGGCCGACGAGCCCGCGGACCGCCTCGGTCGCGTATCCCCGGCCGCGGTGGGCGGGATGCACGCCGTATCCCACCTCCGCGGTGCCCGCGCCCCACTGGGTCTTGAAGACGCTGATCGACCCGGCCACACCCTCCCGCGCGTGCATCGCGAGGTGGATGCCCTGACCCGAGCGCCACAGCTCGTGCACGCCGTACGACAGCCACTGCGCGATGCCCGAGGCGTGCCCGGGCGCGCCCGGCGGCAGCGCGGTGAGGTGCGCGCCGTCCTCGATGATCGCCCGCACCTGGCCCGCGTCTCCCGGGCCGAACGGCCGCAGGATCAGCCGTTCGGTGTTGACCGTCAGCCGCTCGTCGAACAATGCGTCACTCCATCACACGAGTGGATTTTCCGCTCGCCGCAGATTATGTGGGACACGGCCTCACCGCTCCCGATGTTTGGGGCAGGCGGTCCGGGTACGAGGCACGACAGTGACCCTAATCGGGAGGTGAGGTCATGAGTATCCAGCGCGGCAGCGACAAACACGGCCGCCGGCTCGACGAGGAGCAGAAGCACGAGACGCAAGGCCTCGTGCAGGGCGCCGGACGCACCCGGGTCGAGGAGTGGCGCGAGCCCGAGCCGACGCAGCAGCCCGAGGAGGACATGTCGCCGCCTCGCCGGCACCCGCCCGGCCGCGAGCCCGGGACACCGCTCGGCATCACCCCCGCCGACGTGGAGCGCCGCAGCCATCTCGCCACCTGGCTCAGCGACGCCGGCTTCCCCGCCGACCCGGCCAAGCTGCTCGCCCACGCCGAGCACAAGAACGCTCCCGACGCCGTGATCGACGCCGTACGGCGGCTACCCGAGATGACGTTCCACAACATCGCGGAGGTGGCGGAGGCACTCGGACTCGGAGTGGAACGTCAGCGCTGGTAGGGAGGGCCCGTGAGACTGGACTTCATCCGCGGGCTGTACGAGCGGAGCGGCCCGTACGCCTCGGTATACGTGGACACCGACCGGTCGTCCGAAGGCGCGGCCAACGTGGTCCAGCGCCGGTGGGCCCAGCTCAGGGACCGGCTCGCCGAGGAGGGAGCCCCGGCCTCGGCCCTCGAGCCCATCGGCGAGCTGATGCTCGATCCGGTGTGGGCCGCGCCGGGGCGCGCGGTCTTCGCCGGGGAGGGCGAGGTCGTGCTCACCGAGGCGCTCGCCCACCGTCCGCGCCGGCAGACCGCGCGGTGGTCGCCGCTCCCCCACGTGGTTCCGTTGCTCGCGCAGCGCGGCGAGCACGTGCCGCACATCGAGGTGCTGGCCGACCGCGCCGGCGGCGAGGTGGTCGTCGTGGCCGACGGGCGTCGGCGGGAGCTGACCGTGGAGGTGGCGGAGGGGCCGCTTCAGAAGACCGGGGCGGGCGGCTGGTCGCAGGGCAACTTCGAGCGGGAGGTCGAGGAGACCTGGCGCCGCAACGCCGTCGCCGTCGCCGAGGTCGTCGAGAAGGAGGCGCACGGCATCGGCGCGGAGGTCGTGGTGCTGGCCGGTGATCCCAAGGCCCGCTCGCTCGTGACCGACTACCTCGCCAAGGACGTCGTACGGCGGCTGACGGTGGCCGAGCACGGCAGCCGGGCCCCGGGCGCCGACCTGGACCACTTCCGGCGGGAGGTCGAGAGCGCCTGCCGGGCCTGGACCGACCGGCGCTACGAGGAGCTGCTGAACACGTACGCGGCGGGCAACGCCGTGACGGGGCTCACGGAGACTGCACGGGCGCTGCGCGACCGGCGGGTGGGCGCGGTGCTGATGCACGACGACCCGTCGTCCACGGCCACGATGTGGATCGGGCCCGAGCCCACGCAGCTGTCCACCGATCCCACGGAGCTGACCGCCTGGGGGGTCGAGCGGCCCGTGCGGGAACGCGCGGACGCCGCCCTCGCGCGGGCGGTGGCCGCGACCGACGCCGAGCTGTGGTTCGTCCCGCGCATCGAGTCGCCGGACGGCATCGGGGCGCTGCTGCGCTTCTGATCCGGGCTTCTGATTTGGGCGGGTCTCAAGTCACGATCAGCACTTCGAGCGTGCGGGGGCCGTGGACGCCCTCGACCCGGTTCAGCTCGATGTCGCTGGTCGCCGAGGGACCGCTGATCCAGGTCTGGGGCCGCGCGGGGTCGAGCCGGGCGACGGCGTCCGGCACCGCCGCGACGATCTGCGCGGCGCGCACCACGCACAGGTGATAGTCGGGCACCAGCGTGAGCGCCCGCCGGCCCTGGCCCGGCCCGGTGTCGAGGACGATCGTGCCGGTCTCGGCGATCGCGACCGCGCAGGTCGTGAGCACACCGTCCACCGCGTCGAGGTCGGCGGCGCTCAGCGGCGGGTCGTCGGCGACCGCCTCCACACCTTCGGCGGGCGACCACCGTGGGGGGAACCCGCCGGGCACGACGACCCGGCGCGCCCCGCGCCCGGCGAGGGACCGCGCGACCCGCCCGGCCGCGCCCGCCTCGTCCACCACGTGGACCACGGCGCGGTAGTCGCGGATCCGCTCCTCGAACAGGCGGATCTCGCCCGGGGCCGGGGACGGCCCGCGGTAGGCGCGGGTGATCCCGGCGTCGGGCACGCCCGCCAGGGCGCGGCGGACCCGGGCGAGGATCAGGTCGCGGGAGCTCATCGGCGTCCTCCGTCCGTGCGGTCCCACCATTCGCGGAACGACTCGCGGGGCACCTCAGGCAGGTCCCTGGTGTCGGTCCAGCCGCCGAGCGGCCCCGGCAGCCTGCGGGGCACGAGCCGGCGCAGCCGTCCCCCGGCCCGCTGCAGACGCGCCAGCCGTCCCGAACGCTCGAACACCCATCCGGCCGCCGCCATCCCGGCGCGCTCCGGCCAGGGGTGGCGGGCCCGGGAGCGCAGGTCCACCAGTACGGACGGGATGTCGATGGCCACCGGGCAGACCTCGTAACAGGCTCCGCACAGCGAGGAGGCGTAGGGCAGCGAGCGGTCCAGCTCCGAGCCCATGCCGCGCAGCTGCGGCGTCAGGATGGCCCCGATCGGCCCGGGATAGACCGAGCCGTAGGCGTGGCCGCCGGTCCGTTCGTACACCGGGCAGACGTTGAGGCAGGCCGAGCAGCGGATGCAGCGCAGTGCCTGCCGTCCCACCTCGTCGGCGAGGACGCGGGTGCGGCCGTTGTCGAGCAGCACGAGGTGGAACTCCTGGCCCTCGGCAGCGCCGGTCCACGTCGAGGTGTAGGGGTTCATCCGCTCTCCGGTGGAGCTGCGCGGCAGGAGCTGGAGGAAGACCTCCAGGTCGCGCCAGGCCGGCAGCACCTTCTCGATGCCGACCACGCTGATCAGCGTGCGCGGCAGTGTGAGGCACATGCGGCCGTTCCCCTCGGACTCCAGCACGACCAGGGTGCCGGTCTCGGCGATCGCGAAGTTGGCCCCGGAGATCGCCACCTTCGTACTCAGGAAGCGCTCGCGCAGGTGGAGCCGGGCCGCCTCGGCCAGCGCGGCGGGGTCGTCGGTCAGGTCCTCCGGGGCGGGGCGGCCCCAGCCGGACATGTGCTCGGTGAAGATCTCCCGGATCTCCGCGCGGTTGCGGTGGATCGCCGGGACGAGGATGTGCGAGGGCCGGTCGTCGCCCAGCTGCACGATGAGCTCGGCGAGGTCGGTCTCGTAGGCGGTGATGCCCTGCTCCAGCAGCGCCTCGTTGAGGCCGATCTCCTGGGTGGCCATCGACTTGACCTTGACGACCTCCGTCTCGCCCGTGGCCTTCACCAGGTCGGCGACGATCCGGTTGGCCTCCGCCGCGTCGGCGGCCCAGTGCACCCGGCCTCCGGCCGCCGTGACGGCGTCCTCCAGCTGGATCAGGTATCGGTCGAGGTTGCGGAGCGTGTGCTCCTTGATCGCCCGGCCGGCCTCGCGCAGCTCGGCCCAGTCGGGCGCCTCCGCCACGACGCTCGCCCGCCTGGCCCTGATGGTCCTGGTCGCCTTGCGCAGGTTGAACCGCAGCTGCGAGTCCCGTACGGCTCTCGCGGCGTTGCGGGGGAAGGGGCGGTCCGCCGGCATGCCGAGGAAGGTGACGCTCATCGGACCCCCGCCGTCTCGGTCGCGCAGAGGATCTCGGCCAGGTGCATCACGCGTACGCCCGCCTTCTGCCGGCCGAGCATGCCGCCGATGTGCATCAGGCAGGAGTTGTCGGCCGCGCACAGCACCTCGGCGCCGGTGTCGAGGACGGCGCGCGCCTTGTCGGCGCACATCGCCGCCGACACGTCGGCGTTCTTGAGCGCGAAGGTGCCGCCGAAGCCGCAGCACTCCTCGGCGCCCGCCAGTGGCACCAGTTCCAGCCCCTTGACCTGGCGTAACAGCGTCAGCGGACGGTCGCCCAGGTGGATGCCGCGCAGCGAGTGGCACGTCGGGTGATAGGTGACCCGGTGCGGGAAGTACGCCCCCACGTCGGTCACCCCCAGCACGTCGACCAGGAACTCGGTCAGCTCGTAGGTCCTGGGCACGACCCGCGCCGCCGCGTCGGCGAAAGGACCGGACGACCCGGCCAGCTTCGGGTACTGCTCGCGGATCATGGCCGCGCACGAGCCCGAGGGGACTACGACCGCGTCGTAGCCGCGCAGCGCCGCCACACTGCGCCGGGCCAGCCGTACGGCCTCGTCCCGGTAGCCGGTGTTGGCGTGCATCTGCCCGCAGCAGGTCTGGGCGCGGGGGAAGTCGGCCTCCACGCCGAGACGGCGCAGCAGGCGCACGACCGCCCGCCCGGTGTCCGGGAAGAGCGTGTCGTTGACGCAGGTGACGAACAGGGCTACCCGCACATGCCCTCCCGGCGTGTATGGTCAGACCAAATATGGTCAGACCATACATCCTGGTTCGCCCCCGGCGACACCCGAGTGAGGAGCCGCGGTGACCACCGGAGAACGCAGGCGTACGGACGCCCGCCCGCGCGCCTTCGAGGAGGTGCTGGCCCGGATCGAGGAGCGCATCGCGGCCGACGGCCTGACCGTCGGCGACCGGCTGCCGGGCGAACGCCAGCTCGCCGAGCAGCTCGGCGTCGGCCGGTCGTCGGTCCGGGAGGCGCTGCGCGTGCTGGAGACCCTCGGCGTGGTCACGCCGCAGGCGGGCCGGGGCCCGGACGCCGGGGCGGTGCTCACCTCCCGCCCGGGAAGCGCGCTCACCGACCTGCTCCGGCTGCATCTCGGCCTCGCCACGCTCTCGATGCGCGAGGTGATCGACACCCGGCTGATGATCGAGCAGTGGGCCGCGGCCCGGGCGGCGGCGGCCCCGGCGGGAACGGCGACGGCGCGGATGGCGGAGGCGATCGCGGCCATGGACGCGGCCCGCGACCCCGCCGAGTTCGTCGAGCACGACATCGCGTTCCACCTGGCCCTCGCCGAGGGGTCGGGCAACCGGCTGATCGTGGCGGTCATGCGGGCGCTGCGCGACGCCGTGCGCCGCTACGCCGTGGACGCCGTCGTACGGCTCGGCGACACCGGCGGTTTGCAGGACGACCACCGGCGCATCCACCGGGCGATCGAGGACGGCGACGCCGCCGCGGCGGCGGCCGCGGTCGCCGGGCACCTCGCCCGCGCCTATCCGGAGTCTGGCCCGGATTCATAGAACGTGTTCTAATCACGCGTGTGGCCGATGATCTGAGACTCGGGCTGAACCTCGGGTACTGGCAGCGGAACGCCGACGACGCGACCGAGGTGGTGCTGACCGCCGAGCGCCTCGGCTACGAGTCGGTGTGGACCGCCGAGGCGTACGGCAGCGACGCGTTCACCCCGCTGGCCTGGTACGGCGCCAGGACCAGCCGGATCAAGCTCGGCACCAGCGTGGCCCAGCTGTCCGCCCGTCCCCCGGTGACCACGGCGATGACCGCGATGACGCTCGACCACCTCACCGGCGGGCGGCTGCTGCTCGGCGTCGGCGCCTCCGGCCCGCAGGTCGTGGAGGGCTGGTACGGCCGGCCGTTCGCCGCGCCGCTCGCCCGCACCCGCGAGTACGTCGAGATCATGCGGAAGGTGTGGCGGCGGGAGGAGCCGGTGACCAGCCCCGGCCCGCACTATCCGCTGCCGCTGCCCGGCGGCCTCGGCAAGCCGCTCAAGCTGATCACCCATCCGCTCCGCCCCGACATCCCGGTCTACCTGGGGGCCGAGGGCCCGAAGAACGTCGCGCTCGCGGCCGAGATCGGGCAGGGCTGGCTGCCGCTGTTCGCCTTCCCCGAGAAGATCGAGGCGATGTACGGCGACGCGCTGGCCGGCGCGAAACCCGGGTTCGACATCGCCGCCATGGTCATGGTGGTCGTGACCGGCGACCTGCGGGCCGCGCTGGACGGCGTGAAGATGATGCTGACCCTCTACATCGGCGGCATGGGGGCGAAGACCCGCAACTTCCACGCCGACATCATCGGCAGGATGGGCTACGCCGAGCAGGCCGGCCGCATCCAGGAGCTGTACCTGGCCGGCCGGCGTGACGAGGCGTTCGCCGCCATCCCCGACGAGCTGGCCGACGGCATCGCGCTCCTCGGCCCGCTCGGCCGCATCCGGGAGCGGCTGGAGCTGTGGCGCCGCAGCCCGGTCACCACGCTGCTCGTCATGGGCCCCCGCGACGAGCCCACACTCAGAGCCGTGCGGGATCTGGTTCTCGGCTGAGCGCCGCCCGGTCGGCGGCAGCGGCGGCGAAGGCCCGGACCAGCGGGTGCGGCTGCCGTTCGGCCAGCTCGGGCTGGAACAGCGTGACCAGATAGAAGGGGTGACCGGGCAGCTCGGCCACCCGCGCCTCGCCCTCGTCGTCGTGCCCGGTGAAGCGCAGGCCGCGGGCCTCCAGGGTCTCCAGGTAGGCGGGGTCGGGGCCGTAGGAGCAGAAGTAGCGCTCCACGGTGCGGTCCGCGCCGACGACGCGCTCGGCGAGCGAGCCGGGGGTGAGCCGCACGGCCGCCTCGTGCCCGGCGAGGGAGCAGGACAGCTGCCTGATCAGCGGGTTCGGGGCATCGGGGTCGTTTTCGGCATGGCTGACGGTCAACCCGCATACGTGACGGGCGTACTCCAGCAGCGCGTGCTGGAAGCCGGCGCAGGTGCCGAGCAGCGGGATCGCGCGCTCGCGGGCGGTCCGGGCGGCCGTGATCGCCCCCTGCTCGCTGCGGTACGGGCTGCCGGGCAGGATCCAGACGCCGTCGAACCCGCCGAGGCCGGCGACCTCGTCGGTCCTGATCCAGTAGGCGTCGAGGTCCAGCCCCTCGCGCTCGCGCAGCGCGCCGAGGATGAGCGGGATGCGGGTGTGGGAGCGGACGGTGGGCGACCGGTCGCCGACCAGCGCGATGCGGGGTCTCATGGCGTCCATGCTGGCGACGTGCGAACTTAATGACAAATGATGATTCATAAGGTTCCCATAAGAGATGCTGATGCCCATGGATCCTCATCTGCTGCGCACGTTCGTGACCGTGGTCGCCGAAGGGTCGTTCTCGGCGGCGGCCGACCGGCTCGGCTACACCCAGCCCGCGGTGTCCCAGCAGATCGCCGCGCTGGAGGCCGACCTCGGGGTGCCGCTGCTCGGCCGCCGCCCCGTACGGCCGACCCGGGCGGGCGAACGCCTGCTGGAGCACGCCGGGCCCCTGCTGCTGCGGCTGCGGGCCGCGCGGGCGGACGTGGCGCGGCTGTCCGCCGAGCCGCGGACGCTGACCGTCGCCGCCGGCCCGCTCACCCTCACGGCGGG
>NZ_JBFAOO010000221.1:0-11533 GCF_040675265.1 Microbispora sp. NPDC049633 | reverse complement strand
TTCCGGGGCAACCCCTCTAACTTACCCGAACCCCCAGCCCGGCGCAAAACCACCGACCCAGACACCCAAGAAAACAAGAGAGACGCCGGCGACCAGCCCGCGCACAGCCAACACAACCACCGAAGTGATCGAAGAGGAGTGCGCCGAACCGCGCCGACACCACAAGATTACCAGGGCCTGCCGACAGCTTGGCCCGGCCAAGCTCCAACGCATCGGCCCGGAGACCTATTCCCGCAGGTCATCAACCGGAGAGAAGTTCCATGCGAGTGCGTACGCTCCAACGGCATCGACCCCGGGCTTCATTCCCGTCACGAGTCGCGCACGCGCACTGGGGTAGAGGGCCGGACGTGCTAGGACTTGATCCACCTTGCGCAGCCTTGCCAAGAAGAAGGGGTAGGAACGGGACGTGATTCGACAGGGGTTCCCTCGCGCCCTGATCGTGCTGGCCGGCACCGCCGCCGCGGTGATCACTCTCGCCGGTGTCCAGGCGGTGGGCTCCATCGTCGGCCCGGTCGTCCTGGCTCTGACCCTCGTCATCGCCGTCTCCCCGGTGCGCGGCTGGTTGGCCCGGCGCAAGGCCCCGGTGTGGCTGCAGGTCGCCGTCCCCCTCGCCGTGGTGCTCCTGGTCCTGCTCGGCATGGTCGCGATCCTCAGTCTGGCCGCCGCGCAGCTCGCCATCCTGGCCCCCACGTACGCAGACCAGTTCAACGCGATGGTGGCCGACCTCCAGCAGTGGGCGGCGGGCCTCGGCTACGGCAGCGAACAGCTCAACAAGGCGCTGTCTTCGCTCGATCCCGGCAAGTTCATCGGCGTCGCCCAGAGCGTGCTGAGCAGCCTGCTGGGAGTGCTGTCCAGCCTGTTCCTGATCGTCGTGCTGCTGCTGGCCATGAGCCTCGACGCCCCCGTGTTCGCCCGGATCGTGGACGCCGCCTCGACCGAACGGCCCGCGCTCGCCCGCGCGCTCAAGACCTTCACGTACAAGACCCGCCGCTACCTGATCGTCTCGACCGTCTTCGGCCTCGTCTGCTCGGTCCTGGACATCACCGCGCTGTACGTGCTGGGCGTGCCGCTCCCGTTGCTGTGGGGAGTGCTCGCCCTCATCACGAACTACATTCCCAACATCGGCTTCATCCTCGGCCTCATCCCGCCCGCGCTGCTCGGGCTGCTGGAGGGCGGGCCCAAGACCATGCTGCTGGTGATCGTGGCCTACATGGCGATCAACGTGGTGATCCAGTCGTTCATCCAGCCGAAGTTCCTGGGTGACGCCGTGGGGTTGTCGACCACGGCCACGTTCCTCTCGCTGATCGTCTGGGCGTGGGTGCTCGGGCCGCTCGGCGCGCTGCTGGCGATTCCGCTGAGCCTGCTCGTGCGTGCCCTGCTCGTCGACAGCGATCCGGACAGCACCTGGGCCGCCGCGCTCATCTCCGGACGGTTGCCGGAACACGCCCCGGCGTCCGGCGCCGACCCACAACCGGAGCAGTCCGAACCCCGGTGAGACAGTCCGGCCGCGCGTGATCGGCTGCGCAGCGGACGCCGGCCTGGTCCAGGGCGACACGGGACGGTTCGCGGGGTGCCGCGCGGCGCTCCGGCTTAGGGTCTGAGCATGCGGCGATGGGACAACGACGAGCGGTTCACCGGGATCGCGGACGCCTCGGCGATGGAGCCGCAGGTCTCCGCCCTGCTGGATGCGATGGCACGGGACGGATGGGTGACGGAGCAGCCCGAGGCGCACCTGCTCCCCCACCTGCGCCGGGCATGCGGGCCGGAGTGGCTGCTGACCGGCGAACGCCTGCTCGACGACGGTGTGTACGAGGTGACGGTGTCGCTGGCCGGCGACAGGGAGGGCGTCCACGTGCATCGTGACGTGATACGGCTGCTGTCGGCGATCGCCGAGAGCGTCTTCTTCGTACGGCAGGCCGCGCCGGGCGTGTTCGAGTGCGTGACCGGAGTGCTCGACGGGGACCCGCCCGGGTTCGCGAGCCACGGTCACATGGTCCGGCTCATCGTGACCTGAGCGACCCCTCCCACGGGATGGAAGGGGCACGGGCTCAGGTGGCGGGAACGGTCTCCATCTCCTCCGGGCGGGGCTCCGCTGCGGTCTCCATGTGCCTGCGCCGCCACGGGATGGCCGCGATCAGCAGCGGGAACAGCACCAGCGAGCTGATCGCCCAGGGCGCGTGCAGCTCACCCCACTTGGGTCCGTGGAACTGCGTGAGCACGATGTATCCGATCGCCGCCCACAGCGAGCTGCCGAGGATCGCGGGCCAGGCCCAGCGGGTGGGCCGGGCGACCAGGAACGGCATGAACCACAGCAGGTACTGCGCGCCGAGACGCGGCGTGAAGATCATGAAGGACAGCAGGATGGCGATCGTGACGTCGACCGGATCGGCTTTGCGCCACCAGATGAGACAGCCGACGATCGCGGCGTAGATCATGTACTGGCCGATCCTCGCCGGGGTCGGGTCGAGGTTCCAGTTGCCGCCGCTGACCAGGGCGGTCCAGCCCCAGTCGCCCGTGATCGGGCGGACGTCGCTGGGCCGCAAGCCGATGGTGTTGAGCACCTCGGGCAGTTGCCGCCATTCGGTCCAGCCGCCGATGGGCAGCGTCAGCAGGAAGAACACCGGCGAGACGCCGGTGGCGACCAGCGTGACCAGGCGGCTGCGCAGCCCCGGCAGGAACATGAGCAGGGCCGGCACGAGGATCACCGGCCAGCTCTTCGCGCAGAGCGCGAGCCCCATGAGCAGGCCCGCCCACACGGCGCGGCCCGTCGCCGCGCGGTCCTCCTCCGACGGGCGCACGATGCGCCGCACGATCTCACCCGGCGGGATCCAGGGCAGCGGCAGGTCACGGTTCGCGAGCCGGACACTGGCCCACGGCAGCGGCGCCGGCCGCCGCCAGTCGCCCGGGCCGCGCGCCACGACGTACGCCGCGACGCCGAAGACCAGGGAGACCGGCTCGACCTGGCCGTGCACGGAGGCGACGAGGATCGCGAGGGGGTTGCAGGCGTACTGGAAGGCGCGCAGCTTCTCGGTCCGTCCCCCGGCCAGCTTGCCGACCAGCGGGATCAGCACGATGTCGGCGACGACGGTGACGATACGGCCGGCGTACTCCCAGGGGATGCCGAGCCACAGCAGCAGCCCGTACATGTACGGGATCGTCGGGAGGAAGTGCCATCCGCCGTTGCTCTCCAGCACCGGATCGCGGTGGTCCAGGATCGCCACGCCGGCGGGCTGGAAGCTGTTGACGTAGTCGACCGGCTGCCACTGGGTGTCCCTGGCCGACAGGACCATGATCAGCACGCGTACGGCGATGCCGAGCGTGAGCGTGACGGCCAGGGAGGGCCGCCAGCCCTTCCATTGGGCGACGAGCGCGAGCGCGACGCCGGCGACGAGGACGATGCTGGTGGGGATCGCGTATTCCATGACGGTGCCAAGACTGCCTGACGAAGGGCACAACAGGCGACTCGATCCCGGATTCGGTGAGCACGCCATCGCGATCCGTCACGATTCGAGGTATTGTGACCACGGAGCGTTACATCCAGGAGACTTCGATGAAAATTCGCCTTTGGGTCACCCTTGCCGTGGCCGTGATCGTCGGAATGCTGATCGGCCTGCTCGCCCCGACGCATGGTGGCGACCGGTCCGGCGGATAGGGGGGTCGTCCCCGCCGGACCGGCCGCCTGCTCATGGGCGCCCGGCTCGAAGCGACACGCGCCCCGGACGCCGCGCCCCGGGCGCCGCGCGGCGACGGCGAGGGATCCGGTCCGGCGGGCCGAGCCCGGATCCCTCTGACCGTCGGTACGACGCGGGTCAGAAGCCCGCGGTGACCCGGGTGAAGTCCCAGTCGTTCTGCGCGATGCCGCTGCAGTTCGACACCACGCCGCCGCCCGGGCAGCCGCGGTCACGGTTGACCGACCAGAAGGCGAGCCGGCCCAGGCCCTTCGACTTGGCCCAGTCGCGGATCTGCGTCCAGGTGGACAGTGAGGTCAACTCCTGCTGGTCGGACAGGCCGTTCATGCCCGAGATGCCCATGTGCGCGTACGCCTGGGCGTCGCTCCAGCCCCAGGCCGCCTTGAGCGCGTTCTTCAGGCCCTCGGACGCGTTGACCGTGTTCTGGTACATGTTCGCGCCGCCGCCGAAGTCGAACGGCATGATCGTGTAGTTGTCGATGTTGACGCCGAGCGCCTTCGACTGGTTGATCAGCCGCGTGCCCCACCAGCTCGGGCCGGTCGTGCTGGTGCCGAAGGTGACGACGACCTTGACGTTCGGGTTGTTCTGCTTGACGATCTTCAGTCCGCCGAGGATGCGGTCCTGAACGGCCTCGTTCTCGAACTCGTCGCTGTTCTCGATGTCGAAGTCGACCGCGGCCGGGTTGTAGGCGTTGATGACCTGCTGGACGGCCGAGGCGAAGGCGGACGAGCTGGAGCAGTTGGGGCCGAGCTTGTTGCCCGACCAGCCGCCGAAGGAGATCTGGACGTTGCCGCCCGCGGCCTTGATCTGCGAGATCGCAGTTGCGTCGGGGCTACCGGACAGCGGGCGGGAGCCGTCCCACGCCGGGGTGCAGCCGCCGCCGGAGAGCATGAAGGCCATCGTGAACTGCTTGACTCCCGTGGCGTTCATGACCGTGGCCGGGTTCGGCGGGTTGCCCCAGCCCTCGTACAGGTACGGCGCGCCGGGGAGCTTGCCACCGCTCTGGGGGCAGCCCGTGGTCGTGCCGGTCACCGCTCCGCTCGCCGCGGACTCGCCGTTCGAGTTGTACGCCTTGACCGTGTACGTGTGGGTGGTGCAGGTGCCGAGGCCGGAGATCGTGGCGCTGGTGCCGCCGACCGTCGCCTTGACCGAGGTGCCCTCGTAGACGCGGTAGCCGGTCACCGTGCCGCTCGACGCGGACCAGGACAACGAGATCGACGCGTTCGTGGTGCCGGTGACGTTGGGGTTGCCCGGCTTGCCGGGCGCACCCGCGGGCGGCGTCGGCGACGGGCTCTGCGACGGGGTGCCGCCGCTGACCTTCTTCCACAGCGCCGGGACGATCGGCGGCTCCCAGCCGGTCAGGGAGGTGTGCGCCTGGATGCACTCGTAGTCGGCGCCGTTGTAGGTCACCCGGGCGCCGACGGCGTACCAGGTGTTCGGGGCCCAGGCCGGGTAGGCCAGCATGACCACGCTGTTCGGGGCGGCCGAGGCGGAGGCGGCCGTTCCCGCGACCAGTCCGGCGACGGCCAGGAGGAGGGAGGCCAGCAGGGCGACCAGCGCCCTGGTGTGCCGGCCCGTACCGAAGCGAAGCTGCATTCTTCCTCGCAATGGTGGTTGGGGGGTGGGTGGGGGGTTCACTTCAGGGCGTCGAGATACGCCCTGTGGGAGCGGGAGAATTCGGAGCCCGTGTACTTGTCCCAGTTGACGGACCAGGCCATGAGGCCGCGCAGGCCGGGAAAGACGCCGTGCGGCCGGTAGGAGCCGCAGCCCGTCCCCTTCGCCAGGCAGCCGAAGGCGCTCTGCACCTCGGGCGTCGTGGTGTAGCCGTTGCCGGCGTACGGCGCGGCGGGCAGGCCGATCGCGACCTGGTCGGGACGCAGCGGCGGGAAGGTCGCGCCCCCGGCCACGGGGAAGCCGGTGAGCAGCATGTCGGTCATGGCGACGTGGAAGTCGGCCACGCCCATCGTGTGGTACTGGTTGTCGAGGCCCATGATCGGCCCGGAGTTGTAGCCCTGGACGTGCAGCAGCGTGAGGTCGTCACGCAGTGCGTGGATCACGGGCAGGTACGCCCCGGAGCGGGCGTCGGCCGTGCCGTTCCGGCCCGGACCGTAGAACTGGTAGCCGAGCTGGACGAAGAACGTCTCGGGGGCCATGGTGAGCGTGAACTTCGCGCCGTACCTGGCCTTGAGCGACCGGATCGCGGAGATGAGGTTCACGACCACCGGGGTCGTCGGGTTGCGGAAGTCGGTGTCGCCGGGGTTCAGCGACAGCGAGTGGCCCTCGAAGTCGATGTCGAGGCCGTCCAAGCCGTACCTGTCGATGATCGCGGCTACCGACTGGACGAACTTGTCCCGGGCGGCGGTGGTGGTGAGCTGCACGATCCCGTTCTGGCCGCCGATCGAGATCAGCACCTTCTTGCCGGCCGCCTGCTTCGCGCGGATGGCCGCGGCGAACTCGGCGTCGCTCTCGACGTTCGGGCACTCGGTGACCGGGCATCGGGTGAACCGGATGTCGCCGGAGGTGGGCGAGGTCGGCTCGCCGAAGGCCAGGTCGATGATGTCCCATGCCGCGGGCACGTCGGCCATCCGGACGTAGCCGGAGCCGTTGGCGAACGACGCGTGCAGGTAGCCCGCCAAGAGCCGCTTCCCACCCGGCGGCGGGGGCGTGGGCGAGACGGACGGCGACGGAGAGGGAGACGGGGATGGGGATGGGGATGGGCTGATGGAGGGCGAGGGGGACGGAGAGGGCGAGGCCGTGGCGCCGGGGCCGTCGAGGACGACGTCGTCGGCGTAGTAGGCGCCCTGGCCGTACCAGCCGTTGACGTAGATCGTCACGCTCGTGGTGGACGACCCCGTCGTGAACGACGTGGACAACTGCGACCAGGACGCTCCCGGCGAGGCCCACGTCTGGGCGTTCACGCCGGCGCCGGCCGCGCCCAGGAACACGTAGTTTCCCCGCACCCACGCCGACAGCGCGTACGCCGTGGACGGCTTGACGGTGATCGTCTGCTCGCATCGGGCGTAGTCACTGCCGGCCGGGGTGGCGGACAGGGCCCTCGACCCGCCGTGAACCGGACTCGACACCACCTGCGCGGTGGACGCGCACGTCCAGCCCGACAGGCCCGACTCGAACCCAGGATTGGCGGCGATGTTCGCGGCACGGGCCGGTCCGGTGAACGTCGCCGTGAGCAGGCCGGCGAAGGCGACGGACGCCGCCGCGCCGAAGCCGATGAGCTTCTTCATGTGCGTCATCCCGTGTACGAAGCGAAGATCTTGGAGAACTCGTAGGGCGACTGGGGGACGTTGGTGCAGGAGTAGAGCGCGCCGGTGCAGGCGTTGCGGTCGCGGGTCGTCTCCCAGAAGGCCAGCAGGCCGAGGTGCCTGTCCTTGGCGAAGGCGACGAGCTGACGGGCGTCGTCCTGGTTGTAGATCCGGCCGTCGTCGTTCTGGCCGAGCATCGGCGTGACCCCGACCATCCGCCACACCCGGTCGTCGGACAGGCTGGGATACAGGCTCTTCAGCTGGCCGAAGGTGCTGTTCGCCGCCTGGACCGCCGCGTCGCCGTAGTCGACGGACTGGTAGTAGTCCATGGCCATGACGTTGACGGCGTCGAGCCTGACCCCGGCGTCGCGGGCGGACCGCACCACGTTGAGGCCGTCGGCGGTCAGGCCGTTCGGCAGGACGGGCAGGGTCAGGGAGATCTTCAGGTCGGGGTGGGCCTGCTGCAGCCGGGCGAGCGCCTGGGAGCGGCGGGCGATGGACGCGGGCTCGGCCGCCGCCGATCCCTCGATGTCGAGGTCGATGTATTTCAGGCCGTAGGCGGTGACGACGGCGTCGTACTCGGTGACCAGCGCGTTCACGTCCGTGCACGCCTGGGCGAGTTCGATGCCGGTCGCGCCGCCGAAGGACACCTTGACGTCCCCGCCGCCGGCCCTGATCGCGTCGATCTGGTCCTTCGCCCACTTCTGCCGCGGGTCGTACGCGTTGAACCACATCGCCTTGCAGCCCGACGCGGTGACGAACGCGAGAGTGAAGCTCTTCAGGCCGGACGCCGTGGCCATCGCGGGCAGGCTCGGGGTCGGCCACGCGCCCATGTCCACGTACGGCGCGGTGCGCAGGGCGCCGGGCGCGGGCGGCGGCGGGCTGGGGGACGCGCTCGGAGACGGGGACGTGCTCGGGGACGGGGACGGCGAGGTCGTGATTCCGTCGCACGGGCCGCCGTTCAGGCGGCAGTTCACCGGTTTGCCGGGCCCGCTGTTCACCCACCCGAACGTCGCGGAGGCGCCGGGGGCCAGGGTGCCGTTGTACTCGCGGTTCCTGAAGGTGTAATGGTCACCGGAACGCGTCATCAACGCGTCCCAGTAGGCCCCGGCCGTCGAGCCGGCGGGGAGGTCGAACTCGACCGTCCAGCCGGAGAGCGCGGAGGTCCCCGTGTTGGTGACGGTGTAGCGGCCCTGGTAGCCGGATCCCCAGTCGGAGTCGGTGGAGAAGACGGCCTTGACCGTCGCGGCCTCGGCGGGCAACGCGACGAGAGCGAGCGCGAGTGCGGCCATCGCGGCGAGCGCACGCCAGACGTGCTTGATCTGCATGGACACAACCTCTGTCGGGGGGTGAACGGGGAGGTCATGGAATCCGTACGGCCGGCGCCTGACGGAGGCGGCCGATCAGAACGGCACCGGCCGTACGGCACTCAAGGGCGTCTGGTGACGGGACGCGGAGGTGAAGAGGCTAGAGGTGAGGAAGGGCCATCGTCAGCTCCCAGGTTGTTCTTTTAGGAAAGTTTCCTAAGAGTTGTACGGATCGTAGCTTCGCGGTCGCCGGTCCACAAGACCCAATTCGACAGCGTTCCTTACGAAGGCTGTCATCGCTGGTCGGCACGCGATGACGTGTTATGCGCGCGTTAAGGGCCGACTGGCTGTCCGTTAAGACGGTTATGTCCCCCAGGACGCTCACCAGCGGGTTTCACCGGGCTCGGCGCAGCCGCCGCCCGGCGGTGCGCGAACGCCCGGGGATGTGCGCCCGGCGGACGGGTGCCCGGTGGCGAAGCGAGGTCAGCGCGCGAGTAGAGCCGGAGCAGCGCGGGCCATACCCGGCAGCGCGGGCCGAGGCAGCGCGGGCCCGAGCCGGAGCCGGGGCCGCGCGGGTCGAAGCAGCCCGGGCCGAAAGCAACGCGAGACGAAAGCAGCACGGGCCGAAAGCAGCACGGGCCGAAAGCAACGCGAGACGAAAGCAACGCGAGACGAAGCATCGCGACCGAAGCAGCGCGCGACGAAGTGGATGGCTGCGGCAGCGCGGGGTGAAGCCGGATCAGCGCAGGACGGCGCCCTCGCGGACGGCGTGCCGTCCGTCCCGCTGCACGTTGACGAAGTCGACGAGGCCGACCAGCCTCTCCAGCTCGAACCCGGCATCGATGCGGTCCGGGTCGGCGGGGAGGTAGACCGTGAGCAGATAGTGGCGGCCCGTGGCCGCGCCGAGCGCGTCGAGTTGCGCGCGGAACTCGGCCAGCAGGGCCGTCAGGTTGCGCCTGTCGTCGACGCCGGTGTGGTTGCCCAGGTGCCCCTTGCCGCCGGGCCACTCCCAGTCGATGTCGATGCCGTCGAAGACGCCGGCCGCGCTGCCCGGTCCGCCCCTGCCACCGGCTCCCGGCAGGTCGCCCCTGATGTACGCGTCGAGACACGACTTGACGAACTTCTGCCGGCTGGCGGCGGTCCGCGCGACGTCGGAGAAGTACTTGGAATACGTCCAGCCGCCGATCGAGATCAGCGTCTTCAGACCGCGGTGGCGGGCCTTCAGCTTCTTCAGCTGGTTGAAGTTCCCGGCGAGCGGGGCGTCGGGAGGATCGGCCACGCCGTCCAGCGACTCGGCGGCCGTGAAGCCACGCTGGTAGTCGGCCCAGGCGTCCCCCGCGCCGTCGCCCTGGTCGGGGTCGTTCGGGTCGGGCGCGAGCGGCCGGGTTACCCCGGTGAGACAGGTCATCGATGCGGGGTCGATGTTCGCGAACGCGTAGAGGACGTGGGTCAGCCTGCCCGCCAGCCCGCCGGTCTCGAGGTCGCGCACGGTGGACGTGGCGCCGTACGCGCCGCGCTGTGCGACGTATCCGACCCTGATGCGGCCCGGCGAAGGGGACGGCGACGGCGTGACGGTCACCGTGACCGTCACCTGCGGCACGGGAACGGCGTTCTGCACCGTCACGGCGTGCGCGGTCGCGGCGTGCGCGTTGCCTGCTTGCGCCGTGCCTGCTTGTGCGGTTGCGGCTTGTGCGGTGCCTGCTTGCGCGGTGCCCGCTTGCGCGGGGGCGACCGCTGCCCGCACCGGCGCGGGGGCGGCCCGCGGTGGCACGACCCGTGACCTGGCCTGGCTGACGGCCGTCGTGCCGGTCTCGGTGGCGCGGGCCGGGCCGTACCAGGCGACGAACAACGAGGACAGCAGGGCGCTCAGGACCACGACGGTGAAGGCGCCACGCGTGATCGCTCCCATGGTGGGCTCCGAACAGTGACGAGCCTCCGCGACGAGGCACGGAGACGAGAAGAGGAATGCCGCGGGAGCGTAGTGATGTCGCCGTCGGGCCGACAAGCAGCGGAGTCTTAAGGCCGGATTATGCCTGGCTCATTTCGCAGGTGGGCGCGTTCCAGCTGCACCACCTGCGGTTACCCATGGTGCCGCCCTTTTCTGCAAGTTTCACCCCCGCCCCCCCCGGTGGCGAGACCCCTGGCCCCGTGCCGGCGTCGTGCCAGTCCTGATGCCGGTCCTGTGCCAGTCCCGTGCCAGCGCGGGCGGCGAACGTCGGAGCATGACGTACGCGATTGAGGCCCACGTTCTCGTGAGAGATACGGCGACAAGGCCGCGCTGGCGGGGGTCGACCTCGCCGCGCCGCCGGGCACGGTGTTCGGCGTGCTCGGCCCGAACGGCGCGGGCAAGACCACCGCGGTCCGGATCCTCGCCACGCTCGTCTCCCCCCGACGGGGGCCGGGACGGCCGCCTCAGACGGCGCCGACCAGGGTGAAGACACCCGCCCCCACCAGGGCGAACGCCCACATCCTGTCGAGGTTGAACCAGGCCCGCCGCAGGACGGCGACACCGAGGAACTCGTACACCACGACGGCGAGGACGGTCGCCGTGAGGAACATCGCGAGCGTGTGCACGCCGGCGACGAGCATGCCGCCCGACAGGGCGTGCCCGTGATGGCTCGCCGGCATGCGGGTCAGCACGGGCAGCAGCATCAGGCCCGCGCCGTGAACCGACGACATCAGGAACGACCACGCGGCCAGTTGCGGCAGCGACAGCCGCATGCCCACCCAGCGGAAGTGCCGCCGGGAGAGCAGGTGCCACAGGCCGAACCCGACGAGCACGACGCCCGCTCCGATCGCGAAGGCCGTGGCCGTCACCAGCGACCCGGTCGCCGACACCACGGCCACCACGAGGGCCACCGACACGAGGTGGCCCAGCGCGATGACCGGCAGGGACTGCAGCAGCAGGTCGCGGCTGCGCTCCTGCAACCCCCGCGCGACGGCGAACAGCCAGCCCATCGCGGGATTGATCCCGTGGAAGGCGCCGAGCAGGATGACGGCGGTCAGGGTCACGGGTAGCAGTAGGAGTCGGAGGACGCGTCGCCGCCCTGGAGCCGGGTCTGGTGCGGGCGCAGGCCGCGGAAGTCGTCGCCGTGCGGGAAGAAGCGCTCGTCCAGTGTGAACGACTCGGTGTCGATCTTCGCCATCCAGGCGCCCACGCCGTCGGGATAGAACTGGTCGTCCCAGGCCCCGTACAGCGAGTTGGTGACGTAGACCCGGCGGCCGTCGCGGCTCACCTCGACCATCTGCGGGCCGCCGGCGAGCCGCTCGTCCGGCG
>NZ_JBFAOO010000220.1:0-11572 GCF_040675265.1 Microbispora sp. NPDC049633 | reverse complement strand
CGGGCGACGCCCGGCGGCGCCGACCGGGTCGGCCGGATGACCGCGTCGATGAACAGGCGGCGCGCGTACTCGATGGTGGCGAGCTGGAGTGTCTCCTTGCTCTTGAAGAGGGTCTGGATACCGGCCTTGCTGAGCCCGGTCTCGGTGGCGAGCCGTCCGAAGGAGACGTTCTCGAGCCCCTCCAGCGAGGCCAGGTCGACCGCGTGCCGCAGGACGCGCTCGCGTGTCCTGGCGCCGCGCAGCAGGCGCTTGTCCGTGACCCCGGTCTTTCCCCTCAGGAGAGCCTGACCGGGTGCGATCGTGTCATCGTGTGGCGCGACGGGATCCACAGCACTCCCCATACGATCGACCGTACACCATAAGTCCTCACCCCGATCGGCCGCAGGCGAACGCGAGGATCCGAACCCGCCGTCTCGCCCTACCGGTCTCCGCGCAACCTACTCGATCGACCGGGTAGCTGCTCGAACGTGCGGGTCCCCCCTGCGGATTCCCTCTGGTTAGACTCCTGCCGATGACAATTCGGTGAGATCCACCTGTTACTCGTCGCCAAAGGCCTTGACCTGCCGCCGAGGGGACCATTCCTCCGCCGGTGATGCGGCAACTATGTGGCGCGGCCCTGTTTTCCACTAGGGGGAAGTGAACTGTGGCGATCGTTGGCATCGATATTCTCGGTCCACTGCGAGTCAGGTTCTCCAATTGTGAGGCGGCACCGACCGGAGCGAAGCTGAGGAGCCTTTTCGCCATTCTCGCCTTCCGGGCCGGGCATACGGTGATGCGCGACGAGCTCATCGACGAACTCGACCTGATGAACACCACCGACGACGCCGTCAACGCCCTGCACGCGCATCTCGCCCGGCTCCGCCGCTGGCTGCGGCACTACGGCCGGGGATGCGACCTGATCGAGACGGTCGGCTCCGACTACCGGCTCAACCTGGACCGGGGCAAGGTGGACGCGCACCGGTTCGTCAACCTCACCGAGCGTGCGCTGGAACTGGCGCCGGGAACTCCCTCGGTGGTCGCGAGCATTCTCAAGGACGCGCTGTGCCTGTGGCGCGGCGACGCCATGCTCGACGCGCTCGACGGCCGGCTGGGCGCCGCCGCGGCCAACGAACTCGACAACTGGCGGGCGGTCGCGCGGGAGACGCTGATCGACGCGTGGCTCTCGCTCGGCAGCAACCAGCAGGTCGTGCTGAACGCCAGGAAGTTCATCGCCGAGAATCCGCTGAACGAGATGATGCACGCCCGGCACATCCGCGCACTGTGCGGCATGGGCCGGTACGCCGAGGCGATCGAGGCCTACAAGAACGCCGAGAAGGTGCTGAGCGACGAACTGGGCGTCGGGCCGGGCAGCGAACTCCGTCTCGCCACCGAGGACCTGGCGACCCTCGGCCCGGGCCTGGCGCTTCCCGCCGAGAGCCGGCGAGGCGCGACCGGCCACGGGGATCCGGCGTCCCACGCCGGACGCGCCACGAGGAAGGCGCCCCGCCCCACGGGCCCGGCCCGGCCGGACCGGCCCGCGGACCGGTGGGCCGCACTCGGCGCGGGCCGATGATCCCTGGCGGGAAGCGGCGGCTTTTCCCGCGTACAGGCCGCCGGGATTTCGGCGAGAGCTGACGTCACCCTCGCGCCACCGTTGTATCGCCGCCATGTCACCGCGATGGTGTGATGTCCTGGCCCGCGACGGCGGCCGGGGGTTATCGTCGGTGACAGTCCGATTCCACTTGCTCGTTCCGTCCGAACAGCCGCTGCCGGCGCCGGTCACGGCGAGGGCGGACATCCGGGGTCCGTACACGCGGACGTGACGGAGCCGGGAGGAGGCGTGCATGCGGCATGCCGGTGAAACGCCTGCCGGCACGGGCGAGTCGTTCGTGCGGGTCCTGGAGGGAGCGCTGTCCCGAGCGGAGTGCCGGGCGATCGTCGACCGTATGGCGGACGCGGCCGGTCATCCGGGAAGCGTGCTCAGGAGGAGCGCCGACGTGGTCGACCTTCGCCTGCGCCGCTGCCGGGAGCACACCCTCGACGACGAGGTTGCCCGCCTCGTCGTGGCGGCCATGGTCGGGGCCGCCCGCGAGGCGCACGCCGGCGCGGGGGAGGAGATCAGGCTCGACGGCCCCAAGTTCTGCAGCTACGCGCAGGGCGAGTACTTCCGCGCCCACCGCGACCGTTCCGGAGACGCGCGTGACCCGGACGTCGTACGGGCTCGGCGCCTGACCGTGGTGTGCGCGCTCAACGACGCGGACCCCGACGGCGGGCTGCCGGTCTTCGACGGCGGCGCGTTGATCCTGCACGTGCCGGGGAGCGACGGCGTCATGGAGGCCCGCCCCGTCCAGCCGGCGGCCGGGTCGTTGGTGATCTTCGAGGCCGGCCTGTTGCACGAGGTGCGTCCGGTCAGAGCCGGCACCAGATACTCGGCCATCGCCTGGACCTTCGCCCCCGCCGGGACGGAGCCCGCCGGGCACGACGGGTGAAGTCCACACGGACCGACAGGAGGGTCATGCGATGCGGAACCTGCACGACGACGTCAACGAGTGTCTCGAAGTCCGGGTGACGGACGATCTCCTCGGTGCCTACCGTCCGGAGCTGGCCGGGTTCCTGAGCGCGTGCGGGCTGGGACGTCTCCTCGAGGAGGTGTTCGTCCCGCTGGCCGTCTCGTCCCGCACCCGGACGGCCGTGGCGTACGAGGAGCGCCCCTGGCCGCCGGCCGGGGTCGGCGCGAGGGCGCTGCGCGGGCTGGCGCTCGGGGTGGTCAGCGACGACGGCCAGGCGCTGCTGACCCCGGTCGCTCTCACACCGCAGCACCGCACGAACATCGGGCTCTCCGCCGCACTGCTCAAGGTCCTCCTGGAGGACCTCGGGGCGCAGGAGATCGAGTGGCTCGCGGTGTTCGTCAACCAGCGCTCCAAGCTCGTCGCCGGGGAGCTCGCGAGCGTCGGGTTCGAGCCGCGTGAGGCGCGGGTGGTCACCGGCCAGGCCGAGTTCACCGCGTACGCCGGAAGACCCGCCGAGATCCTCGGGCGCCTGGGGCTGGCCGACGCCCGGTTGGGCGACGTCCTCGCGCTCAACCTGGAACCTGCGCTGATCACCAAGCTCGCCGCGTTCCAGTTCTCGCTGTCCGAAGGGGTCAAGAACTACTGGGCGGACAAGCCGCAGTGGGCCGAGGTGTTCCCCGGATTCATCGACTGGGCGGCGCTTCCCCCCGGCGGCATCACCGGGACGGCCGGGCCGGGCGCCGACCCGGTCGACCCCGTGATCGTCGTTCCGAAGTAGGCGTCGTCCCGTCGTGGCGGCCTCCATCGACATCGTCATCCGGTCCTATCACCGCGACAGGCACTGGCTCGCCCTCGCGCTGCGGTCGGTCGAACTGTTCGTGACGGGCCATCGGAACGTGGTCGTGGTGATACCCGAGACGAGCGCGTCCCGGATGGACACCGCGCCGCTGCACGACGCTCCCGGCGTGCGCCTTCGTCTCTGTCCCGGCGGCGACGACGACTACCTGGGCCAGCAGCTCACCAAGTTGCACGCCGACCTGCTGACCGACGCCGCCCTGATCGTGCATCTCGACTCCGATCAGGTGTTCGTCCGGCCGTGCGACCTGCGCGAGCGGCTCTGGAAGGAGGGAAGGCCGTGGATGGCGTTCTCGAGCGGCGACCGCAGGCCGCCCCGCGACGGATGGCGGCGATCGCCCGCCGCGTTCTTCGGGCGGCCCGTGCACTGCGACCTGGCGACGCCGCTGCCGCTCGCCGTACCACGTCACGTCTACGGCGCGGTGCGGGAGCACAGCCTCGACGCGCACGGCGTCCCCATCGCCGAGTACGCCCGGCGCGCGGGGGCCGGGAGGTTCAGCGAGGCCGCGTTGCTCCGCGGCCACGCCCTGCTGTTCGAACCCGAGCGGTACGCCTGGGTGGACGTGCGCGACGTGGATCCCCTCCCCGAATGCCTGACCTTCTGGAGCCGGGCCGAGACCCCGGCCTCGGCCGCCCATCGCCTTCCCCGGGCGCTGGCCGAGCAGGCGCTCGCGGGCGTCCCGTGACGAGGACGGCGCCGGTGTCGGTCGTCATCTCCACCTACCAGGAGGGAGAGGCGCTCGCCGCGACGGTGCGCTCCGTCTCGCACGCGGACCCGCGGCCGCGCGAGATCGTCGTGGTTGACGACGGGAGCACCGACGGGAGCGCCGAGCGGGACTGGCCGGACCACGTCACGCTTGTGCGCCAGGCGCACCGCGGCATCGCAGCCGCGAGGAACCGTGGAGCGCGGGTCGCCTCGCAGCCGGCGCTGGTGTTCCTCGACGCCCACTGCGGTGTGGCGGACGGCTGGCTGGACCCGCTTCTCGACCTCCTCGACGAGGAACCCGAGGCCGTCGCCGGGCCCGCCGTACGGGACGCGGAGGAGCCGGATTACGTCGGGTGCGGCGCCCGGATCGTGGACGCGCTGTTCACCTACCGGTGGCAGCGGGTCCCGGACACGGCGGGCGCCCTCGTGCCCGTCGGCGTGGTCCCCGGAGGCTGTCTGGCGGTCAGCCGGAGGGCGTTCGCCGACGCCGGTGGGTTCGCCCCCTTCACCGGCTTCGGTGTGGAGGACGTCGAGATCAGCCTGCGGTGGTGGCGCGCGGGCCGTCCCCTGCTCGGGGTCCCGGCCTCGCAGGTCGCGCACAGATTCCGCGCGACGCCGCCGTACCGCCCCGACCACGCGTCGTGGCTGCGCAACGTCCTGCGTACGGCCCTGCTGCACCTGACGGGCGAGCGCCTGCGCGCGACCGTGCTCGCCTGCGCCCGTTTCTCGTCGTTCAACCGGGCCGTCGCGGACGTCCTCACCGAGCGGTGGGCGGAGGCGGCATCGCGGCTCGCCGTGGCGGAGGTCCGGCAGGTCGTCTCCTACCTCGACACGTGGGCCCCGGCGGCCTTCCCGGCGCAGGTCTCTTCGGACGACGCTCCGGCGATCGACGGATGGACCGCGTGGTGAGCGGCCGCGAAGCGGCCTCGGCGGTCTCCCGGACGTCACAGGCGCCGGCGGCGAGGCGCGCGGGGCCGCACCGGGCCCGGCGCGGTGGCCGGGAGTGATGTTCGGAGTAATGTTCTGGCATGTTCGCCGCCACCGTCACTCAGACCGATCCGGACGACCCGCTCAAGGGCCTGACGCTCGGGGAGCATCCCGAGCCGGCCGCACCGGAAGGGTGGACGACCGTCACGGTCCGGGCCGCCGCGCTCAACCACCACGACCTGTGGACCCTCAAGGGTGTGGGGATCAGCCAGGACCGGCTGCCGATCGTGCTCGGCTGCGACGCGGCGGGGGTGGACGAGAACGGCGACGAGGTCATCGTCCACTCCGTGATCGGCACCCCGGTCGACGGGGACGAGACCCTCGACCCGGCGCGCTCGCTGCTGTCGGAGAAGTACGACGGCACGTTCGCCGAGAAGGTCGTGGTGCCCCGCCGCAACCTGGTGCCCAAGCCCGCGGCGATCACCTTCGAGGAGGCCGCCTGCCTGCCCACGGCCTGGCTGACGGCCTACCGCATGCTCTTCGACAAGGCCGGGCTGGAGCCGGGCTCGACCATCCTGGTCCAGGGCGCCGGCGGCGGTGTGGCGACCGCGCTGATCGCGCTCGGCCGGGCCGGCGGCTTCCGCGTCTGGGCGACCAGCCGCTCGCAGGACAAGCGCGAACGGGCCCTCGCGCTCGGGGCCGACCGGGTCTTCGAGACGGGAGCGCGGCTGCCCGAGCGGGTGGACGCCGTCATGGAGACGGTCGGCGAGGCCACCTGGAAGCACTCGCTCAGCTCCCTGCGCCCCGGTGGCCGGATCGTCACCTGCGGCGCGACGAGCGGCATGGTCGCCGCGACGCAGCTCGCGCAGGTCTACTTCCTGCAGAAGTCGATCATCGGGTCCACGATGGGCACGCGCGAGCAGCTCGGGCGGCTCGCGGTGTTCCTGGAGCAGACGGGCGTCCGGCCGGCGATCGACCGGGTGCTGCCGCTGGCCGAGGCGGAGGAGGGGTTCGCCGCCATGCACCGCGGCGAGGTCTTCGGCAAGGTGGTCTTCACGCTCTGACGGGCGCCCGCGCGGGGCGGGCGGCGCTCTCGTCGCCGCCCTCCCACCGCCGGTCAGGGACGCAGGGCCCGGCGGATGCGCTCGGCGGCCTCGTCGAGGGCGGCCCGGCACTCGGCCAGGGCGCGCTCGTCCGGCACGCCGGCATCCGAGGTGCGGTGGACGTCGGCGACGAAGTCGGCCAGCATCCGGCTGAGCGCGGCGTCGTGGCCGCCCTGCCGGCCGCCGCCGAACCCCCAGGACTCCTCCCAGACGCGGCGCCACTCGTGCTGCCGGCGCTCGCTCTCCTCCTGCCACTGGCGCTTGCGGCGGCGCCACTCCTCCTTTTGCCTGCGCCACTCCTCCTTGGCGTGGTCACGCTGCCGCCGCCAGTCCTCCTGCTCACGCCGCTGGTCGCGGTTGTCGTGGCCGATGTCCCTGGCCATCTGGGTGAGCTCCTCGCGCAGGGAACGCACGGTCTGCCGCACGTCCTCCTTGACCTCCCGCGCGATGTCCTGCACCGAGGCGGTGATCTCCTGCTCCAGGTCGGCCAGCTCGTCCATCCGGTCGTTCAGTTCGGCCCGCCCCTTGTCGGTGAGGGTGAAGACCTTCTTGCCGTCCACGACCTCGTGGGTGACCAGGCCCTCGTCCTCCAGCCGGGCCAGCCGGGGATAGATCGTGCCGGGAGAGGGGGAGTAGACGCCGAGGAAACGGTCCTGCAGGAGCCGGATGACCTCGTAGCCGTGCCGCGGGCTCTCCTCCAGCAACTTCAGCAGGTACAACCGCAACCGGCCATGCCCGAAAACAGGACTCATGCCGTCTCCTCCGTTCGCCTGCCGGCGGGCTGGCCGCTCAGCAGGGTGACCGCACCGGACACCGTGGTCGCCGACAGGGACGCCATGCCGCCGCCCAGCCTGCCGTCGAGCGAGCGGGCTCCCGGCATCGCGGAGGCGCGCAGCTCGGGGAAGGCCGAGTCGATCCTGCCTGAGGTCGAGTGGACGGACACGTCGGCGTCCACGTCGTGCGGGAGCCGTACGACGATCGTGCCCGACATGCTGTGCAGCGTGACGTGGCCGGTGGGCTGCAGGTCCAGGTCCGCGGTGACGCGCCCGGACACCGTGTTCACGCGCAGCCGCCGCGGCCGGGCCGCGGCGACGGTGAGCTCGCCGGAGACGCTGGAGAAGGACAGATCGCCGACCAGCCCCCGGCTCTCCACCGAGCCCGAGACCGTCTCGGCCTGCACCTCGCCACTGACGCCGTCGAGGACGATGTCCCCGGACACGGCCTTCACGCCGGTGATCCCCTCCATGCCCGCCACGACGGCGGATGCGGAGACGATCCCGGCCTGGACGGGACACGTCCTCGGCACGGTGAGCGTCAGCGTGGTCCTGCGCGGGCCCGGGCGCAGCCACCCCAGGATGCCGTCCCACGTCAGGTCCTTGTAGGCGACCGTCAGGCGGCCGTCGTCGTCGTGGGTCACCACGAGCGGCGCGCCGTCCACCTCCGTCACTTCGAGCGTCGGCGGGCCGTCGCTGGCCAGCACGGCCAGCCGGCCGGCCACGACGCGCACGTTGAGCGCGGTGACCTCTCCGAACGTGAGCCGTCCGGGAGAGTCGATCGTGTATTGGGGCATCGCTCCGGCCCTTCCACGCGAAGTCCTCCGTCCGCGCGGCGGACACCGCGCGGACGTACCGTCCACAAACAAGATATATCTCGTTTGTGGAAAGTCAAGATGTATCGCGTCTTCCCGGGCTCCCGGACCGGGCAGGCGGAGCGGCCTCGTCAGCCGTCGTCCTCAGCCGCCGTCTTGAGCCGCCGCCTTCAGTCGTCGTCCTCAGTCGTCGTCCTCGTCGAGGCGGGCGAGCCAGGTGGCCAGCCGCTCCACGGGCACCTCGAACTCGGGGTTGAGGTCCACGAACTCGCGCAGCCGCTCCGCGAGCCAGCCGACGCTGACCTCCTCCTGGCCGCGGCGCTCGACGAGCTCCTCGATCCCCCTGTCGGTGAAATACATACTTCGCTCCAGTAAACGGCCTGATTCATGGAGAGAGGTCCCCCACGCACGTGGGGGACCTCCTCGGTCGTACGGGCGGGACCTCCGGTCAGCCGAAGATCTCGCCCAGGATGCCGTGCAGCTCCTCGTCGTGCTTGGCGTGGGAGCCGACGGCCGGCGAGGAGTTCGGCGTACGCGAGACCCGGCGGAAGGTGCGGCCCCCGAGCAGCTCGGGCTTCTCCACCATCTTCAGGCTCAGGTACGGCCACGGGCCCATGTTGACGGGCTCGTCCTGCGCCCAGACGAGGTCCGCGTCGGCGGGGTAGCGGCCCAGCTCGGCCTTGAGCGGGTTCTCCGGGAACGGGTAGATGCGCTCCAGGCGCACCAGCGCCACGTCGTTCCTGCCGTCCTTCTCGCGGCGCGCGAGCAGGTCGTAGTAGATCCTGCCCGAGCAGACCACGATCCGCCGGACCGCCGACGGGTCCACCGTCGAGTCGCCGATGACCGGGCGGAAGGCGCCGGTGGTGAACTCCGACGTCGCCGAGGCCGCCGCCTTGAGCCGCAGCAGCGACTTGGGCGTGAACACGATCAGGGGCTTGCGCCGCTGCGAGAGCACCTGCCAGCGCAGCAGGTGGAAGTAGTTCGCCGGCGTGCTCGGCTGCGCCACCGTCATGTTGTCCTGCGCGCACAGCTGCAGGTAGCGCTCGATGCGGCCGGAGGAGTGGTCCGGGCCCTGGCCCTCGTAGCCGTGCGGCAGCAGCAGCACGACCGAGGAGCGCTGGCCCCACTTCTGCTCGCCCGACGAGATGAACTCGTCGATGATCGACTGGGCGCCGTTGGCGAAGTCGCCGAACTGTGCCTCCCAGGCGACCAGGGCGTCCGGGCGGACCACGCTGTAGCCGTACTCGAAGCCCATCGCGGCGAACTCGCTGAGCAGCGAGTCGTACACGTAGAACTTCGTGGTGCCCTGGTTGAACGTCTTGAGCGGGGTGTGCTCCTCGCCGGTCACGCGGTCGACCAGCACGGCGTGGCGCTGGCCGAAGGTGCCGCGGCGGGAGTCCTGGCCCACCAGGCGGACCGGGTGGTCGTCGATGAGCAGCGAGCCGAACGCGAGCAGCTCACCGGTCGCCCAGTCGATCGCGTCCTCGGAGATCATGGTGCCGCGGCGCTGGATCACCGGGGCGAGGCGCGGGTGGACGGTGAAGCCCTCGGGCAGGTTGAGCTGGGTGTCGATGACCCGCTTGACGACCTCCTCCGAGATCGCCGTCTTGGTGTCCTCGTGCGACCAGGGAATCTGCTCGTCCGGCTGAGGAACCACGACCGCGCCGGGTTCCAGCGGCCTCTTGGCGGCCTCGCGGGTCTCGGTGAAGGCCCGCTCCAGCTGCTCCTGGTAGTCGCGCAGGGCCTGCTCGGCCTCCTCCACCGTGATGTCCCCGCGGCCGATGAGGGCCTCGGTGTACAGCTTGCGGGTCGAGCGCTTGGCGTCGATGAGGTCGTACATGAGCGGCTGGGTGAAGGCCGGGTTGTCGCCCTCGTTGTGGCCGCGCCGCCGGTAGCAGATCATGTCGATGACGACGTCCTTGCGGAACGTCTGGCGGTACTCGTAGGCCAGACGGCCGACGCGGACGACCGCCTCGGGGTCGTCGCCGTTCACATGGAAGATCGGCGCCTGGATCATGCGCGCGACGTCGGTGGCGTACACGCTGGAGCGCGAGGACGCGGGGGAGGTGGTGAAGCCGACCTGGTTGTTCACCACGATGTGCACGGTGCCGCCGGTGCGGTAGCCGCGCAGCTGGGACAGGTGCAGGGTCTCGGCGACCACGCCCTGACCGGCGAACGCCGCGTCGCCGTGGACGAGCACGGGCAGGACGGTGAAGCCCTCCTCGCCGCGCTCCAGCAGGTCCTGCTTGGCGCGGACCACGCCCTCCAGGACGGGGTCGACGGCCTCCAGGTGCGAGGGGTTCGCGACCACGGACGTGCTGATCTTGTTGCCGCACGGGGCCACGAAGTCGCCGCTCGCGCCGAGGTGGTACTTCACGTCGCCGGAGCCGTGCGCGCTGCGGGGGTCGATGTTGCCCTCGAACTCGCCGAAGACCTGGGCGTACGACTTGCCCACGATGTTGGCGAGCACGTTGAGCCGGCCGCGGTGGGCCATGCCGATGACGACCTCGTCGAGGTTCTCCTCGGCCGCCGAGCTGATCACCGAGTCGAGCAGCGGGATCAGCGACTCGCCGCCCTCGAGCGAGAACCGCTTCTGGCCGACGTACTTGGTCTGCAGGAACGTCTCGAACGCCTCGGCGGTGTTGAGCCTGCGCAGGATGTGCAGCTGCTCCTCGCGGTCGGGCTTGGCGTGCGGCCGCTCCACCCGCGCCTGGATCCAGGCCCGCTCCTCGGGGTTCTGGATGTGCATGTACTCGATGCCGACCGTGCGGACGTACGAGTCGCGCAGCACGCCGAGGATGTCGCGCAGCTTCATCAGCGGCTTGCCGCCGAAGCCGCCCGTCGGGAACTCGCGCTCCAGGTCCCACAGCGTCAGGCCGTGCGACTGGATGTCGAGGTCGGGGTGCTTGCGCTGGCGGTACTCCAGCGGGTCGGTGTCGGCCATGAGGTGGCCGCGGACCCGGTAGGCGTGGATGAGCTCCAGCACGCGGGCCGACTTGGCCACGTCGTCGTCGTGGGTGGCCGAGATGTCCTGCACCCAGCGGACCGGCTCGTACGGGATGCGCAGCGACTCGAAGATCTCGTCGTAGAAGCCTTCGGCGCCGAGCAGGAGCTGGTGGATGCGGCGCAGGAAGTCGCCCGACTGGGCGCCCTGGATGATCCGGTGGTCGTAGGTGGAGGTGAGCGTCATCACCTTGCTGATGGCCAGGCGGGACAGCGTCTCCCCGGAGGCGCCCTGGTATTCCGCCGGGTACTCCATCGCGCCGACGCCGATGATCGTGCCCTGGCCGGGCATCAGCCGCGGCACCGAGTGGACCGTGCCGATCGTGCCGGGGTTCGTCAGGGAGATCGTGGTGCCCTGGAAGTCCTCCACGCCCAGCTTGCCGCCGCGGGCCTTGCGCACGATCTCCTCGTACGCCGTCCAGAACTGGCGGAAGTCCATCGTCTCGGCCTGCTTGATCGAGGGCACCAGCAGCTGGCGGGTGCCGTCGCTCTTCTGCACGTCGATGGCGAGGCCGAGCCCGACGTGCTCCGGCTTGACGAGGACCGGCTTGCCGTCCACCTCGCCGTACGAGTGGTTCATCTCAGGCATGGACTTGAGCGCCTGGACGATCGCGTAGCCGATGAGGTGGGTGAAGGAGATCTTGCCGCCGCGGCCGCGGGACAGGTGGTTGTTGATGACGATGCGGTTGTCGATCAGCAGCTTCGCGGGGACCGCGCGGACGCTGGTGGCCGTGGGGACGACCAGCGAGGCCTCCATGTTGGCGGCCGTGCGCGCGGCGGCGCCGCGCAGCTTCTCCTCGACCGCGCCGGCCGGCACCGGGGCCTGCTGCTTGGCGGGCGCGGGCGCCTTCGCCTCGGGCTTGGCCTGCGGCGCGGTCTTCGGGGCGGGCTTCGGCGGGGC
>NZ_JBFAOO010000219.1:0-11667 GCF_040675265.1 Microbispora sp. NPDC049633 | reverse complement strand
CTCTTCCCCACCCCCCCGATCGCCCTATCCGTCCGGGCGCGCCCCCCGGGCCCCCCCGCCCGGGGGGGGGGGGGTGTATTAACGCGGGGCCGGCGGGCCCCCCCCCACCTCGCGGGTCACTTGCCCTTGGTCTCCGTCAGCGTCGCGTAGACGATGATGTTGTCGGTGTAGTGGTGCTGCTTGGCGTTGTAGACCCCGCCGCAGGTGATCAGCCGCAGCGAGGACGAGATCGTGTTGCCGTAGACCCGCTTGGTCGGGAACGTCGACTTGCTGACCTGCTCGATCCCGTCCACCGTGAAGATCGCCATCTTGCCGTCCGCGCGCATGACCGCGATCTTGTTGCCGCGCTTGAGCTCGCGCAGGCGGCTGAAGACGGCGGCGCCCTTGCGGGTGTTCACGTGCCCGAGGATGATCGCCGGGCCCTGGTCGCCGGGGGCCGGCCCGAGGCGGTACCAGCCGGTGAGGTTCGGCTTGCTCAGCGGAGGCGTCTGGATGACGCCGGACTTGTCCACGCCCACCGAGCCGACGGTGGCCTTCACGCCGATCGCCGGGATGCTGATCTTGAGCGGCCTGCCGGTGACCTTCTTGGTCGTCGTCGTCTTCGTGCCGGTCGACGAGGACGACAGCGGCGTCGAGGACGACGAGGCGGCGCTCGTGAAGGTCAGCGGGGCGATCGGCTTGATCGCGGGAAGCGGCGGCGGCGCGGTGGGGTCCGCCGCCGTCAGCGGCACGCCCGGCCCGCCCGGGCCCACGGTCGGCGGCAGCAGGGCCACACTGCCCGCGTCCTGGACGTGCACCTGCCCGCCCGGGACCGGTCCGCTCTCCTGCGGATCCGAGGGGCTGAGCGCGACGAGCACGCCGGCCATCACGGCCGCGATGCCGCCGAACGACCCGGCCACGAGCAGGGTCGCGAGGACCGGCTGAGGCAGCGGCTTACGCGTCTTCGTGGCGTCGCTCGCCGTCCCGTCCGGGACGGGAGCGGAGCCACCGTCGGGAGTCCCGTTCATCGTCATCCTCCTCAGCTCCGCTCGCCCGCGTGTGCCGCCCTGCGTCGCAGCATCGCCACGCCGCTGAGCATGCCGATCACCAGCAGCGCACCGCCCGAGCCGATCAGCAGCACTCCCGAAGCGGCCATCCGCTCCGGAGCCTCACCGGTCTGCGCTCCACCTTGTGGCGTGACCGCCACCTGAGCCACGGTCGGCGTCGCGGTCAGCGTCACCGTCCTCGTCGCCGTCGGCGACGGACTGCCCTGCGGGACCACCGCCACGACGTAGTTCTGCGTCGCCGACAGGTTCGGGCTCCTGCTCGGCGAAGGCGACGGCGACTGACCGCCCGGCGACGCCGAAGCGGACGGGCTGCCCGAGGGACTCGGCGAACCACTCGGCGACACGCTTCCCGAAGGGCTGGGCGAGGTGTCCGGAGACGGAGACGCGTCGGGAGACGCGTCGGGCGAGCTGTCCGGCGACGGGCTGACCGGGTTCTCGCCACCGCCGCCAATCGTCACCTGGACCGCGACCGGCGCGCTGATGAGCGTGCACTCGGCGCGGTACTCCTGCGGGGGGTTGGCCAGCTCGCGAGTGACCACACGGAACGCGTCGAGCTGGCCCCACTTGCCGTCCTCGACGTTCTTGATCGTGATGGTGTGCTCGCCGTACTTAAGACCGCGGAACTTCCACAGGGTCTGCCCACCCCTGTTGGCGTCGTTCACCGGGGTACCGTCGTCGTTCGTCGAGGGGTCGATGCGCGGCGGAGTACCAGGCTGACCGTCGACGTCGATGTCGATCGGTCCAGCGCGCCGGTCTCGCTGCCCGACGTAGTCCACGCCGGTGCCGGTGAACGTGAAGGACGCCCATGCTCCGGCCACCGTGGTCCGGTGCAGGTCAAGGTGGTAGTCGTTGTCCCCGCTCGGCTGCCCTTCGAGGTTCTCCCAGCCGTCGCTGTAGGTGATCGCCGAGTCGTCGTCGTTGACCATGACCTCGGAGGCGGGAGGACGGAAGTCGATGAACAACTTGCCGGGCTTGACCGTGAGGGTGCCCTCTCGGTCTGTGTAGGCGAAGTCCGCAATGCTGTCGGGCAGCTTGAGCGGAGTGCCCTTGATCATCGCTCCCGGCTGGTCCACGGAACCCTTCGGCTGAAGCTGCCCGATCCAGCTGCCGGTGAGGTTGACCCGTCCGGTCACCTCGATGCGGCCGCCGTTGGGCAACCGCGCGGGGGCTCCGAGACGCGTCGCGTCCTTGTAGTTGAGCTTCCACGCGACCGTGAGCGGATCGCCGACATTCAGCGTGGTGGGGACGGTGAGCTTCGTCCGAAGATAGACGGTGCCCGAGCCCGAGGTGGCGACGCCCTGTTGACAGGCGTAGTCCACAACGAGGTCGGCGGTATTGGCCTGTGCCGTTACCGACGGCACGACGATCGCCGCCGTACCCGCCAAGCCGAGGGCCAGGGCAGCCATGGTCCTAGGGAGACCAGCTCTCCACCGTTTCACCGCATACTCCGATCACAGGTCCGTCCGGGCGGGCCTATAGCAAACCGAAGGTAGATCTTAGGGGGTACGGAAGTGGTCAAAGGGGTCGTTATCGCGATGGTGTCGGAGTTGTGACCAGCCGTACAAGAAGGCGACGCTGACCTGAGGAGCACCAGAATCGTATTCTGGTGCCGCCAACAGACCCTGAGCCGGAAGGCGTACCCGATGCGGCGAGACCTCTTCGACGAGGAGCACGACCTCTTCCGCGAGACCGTCCGTGAGTTCATGGCCCGCGAGGTCGTCCCCCACCACGCGCAGTGGGAGAAGGACGGCATCGTCCCCCGCGAGGTGTGGAAGAAGGCGGGCGAGCTGGGCATGTTCGGCTTCGCCGTCCCCGAGGAGTACGGCGGTTCGGGGATCACCGACTTCCGCTACAACGTCGTGATCGTCGAAGAGATCATCCGTGTCGGCGCCAGCGGCCTCGGATTCGGCCTGCACAACGACATCATGGCGCCGTACCTGGTCGACCTGACCGACGACGAGCAGAAGCAGCGCTGGCTGCCCGGCTTCGCGTCCGGCGAGCTGATCACGGCCATCGGCATGACCGAGCCGGGAGCCGGCAGCGACCTGCAGGGCATCCGCACCACCGCCGTTCGCGAGGGCGACCACTACGTGGTGAACGGGCAGAAGACCTTCATCACCAACGGCATCAACTCCGACCTCGTCGTGGTCGTGACCAAGACCGACCCCTCGGCGGGCGCGCGCGGCACCTCGCTGCTGGTGGTGGAGCGCGGCATGGAGGGCTTCACCCGCGGCCGGAACCTGGAGAAGGTCGGCATGCACGCGCAGGACACCGCCGAGCTGTTCTTCGAGAACGTCCGGGTGCCGGTGGCCAACCTCCTGGGCGCCGAGGAGGGCCAGGGCTTCTTCCAGCTCATGAACAACCTGCCGCAGGAGCGGCTGTCGATCGCGGTGGCGGCCGTGGCCGCCGCGGAGACGGTGCTGGAGCAGACGATCGAGTACTGCCGCAACCGCACGGCCTTCGGCCGGAGCATCGGCAAGTTCCAGAACACCCGGTTCCTGCTGGCCGAACTGGCCACCGAGGTGGAGATCGCCCGCCACTACGTGGACAAGTGCGTGCGCGCGCTCAACGCCAAGGAGCTGACGGCGGTGGACGCGGCCAAGGCCAAGTGGTGGACGACGGAGCTGCAGAACAAGGTCGTCGACCGGTGCGTCCAGCTCCACGGCGGCTACGGCTACATGCTGGAGTATCCGGTCGCCAAGGCCTGGCTCGACAGTCGTGTACAGACGATCTACGGCGGCACCACCGAGATCATGAAGGAGATCATCGGCCGGTCGTTCGGCTTCTGACCCCCGCCTCAGCCGCGCTGCTGCCCCCAGATCAACAGCATGGCCACCACGAACACGACCATCACGCCCCCGTAGGCCACCGGGCTCAGCCGGAAGAACCGGCGCACCTTGTTCAGCAGCCACGCGAACAGGAGCGCCAGGAAGACCAGAAGGATGAGTCCGGTGTCCACACTGATCAGTATGCGTGGGATTCCCCGCGGCCGCGTGCCCGTGGGCACAAGCGGCATCGGAAGACGGCTCAGCGGGGATCGCCGCAGCGTTCGGTGATCACCCGGGCGACCAGTTCCGGGTCGTCGCTCATCGGCAGGTGGCCGCAGCCCCGCAGCAGCAGCGCCCGCTGCCCCGCCCACCGCGCCGCCCGTACGGCCTGGCGGCGCGGCAGCAGCCGGTCGCGCTCGCCCCAGGCGATCGTGACCGGCACCTTGGGCGGCGCGGGTGGCGCGACCCACGCCAGCGAGTCCAGCGTCTCCTCGAATCCCGCGCAGTCGCGCAGCGCCTCGGCCGCCGCACGCACGGCCGCACCCGGCAGCCGTCCGGGGCGGGCCACGAGCAGGCCCATGACCAGCGCCTTGCCCTCGTCCGTGCCGGCCGCGAGCGCGGGCAGCCCGTCCGCCCGCGCCCCCAGCCGCAGCAGGCGCAGCACCGCCCGCGCGTACGCGTACTCGGGCCGCGACCAGAACCCGGCGGGAGACAGCGCGACGGCCGTGCGGACGTCGGCGCAGGACGCCAGGTCGAGCGCGATGTAGCCGCCCAGCGAGTTACCCGCGATGTGCGGCCGGCTCAGGCCGAGCCCGGTCCAGAACCCCCGCACCGCCCGCCCCAGCGTCTCCACGTTGTACGGCGTGCCGTACGGCAGCGGCGGGGAGTCGCCGTGACCGGGCAGGTCCACCGCGATGACATCGTGCCGCTCGGCGAGCAGGTCGAGGACCGGCGCCCAGCCGTGCCTGTGGTGGCCGATGCCGTGGAGGAGGATCAGCGGCGGCCCACTGCCGCGGCGGTCGTGGGCGAGCTCCATACCGACGAGTCAAGCACCACGCACGGCCGGAAAGAAGCGCCGGCGCCCACGACGCGCATCCGGTGTCCCGTCCGGGCGGACCCGGTGCGTGCTCGTCGTTTCCGGCTGCAATCATGTTCCGGCACAACGACCACAGGCGGGACGCACGACACGATGACCATCACCAAGCCGGAGGAGCACACCGGCCACGCCGACCTGCCGGAGCCGGACGTGAAAGCCGGCGTCGTCGATCTGCTGGAACGCAGCGGATCGGTCGTGGTGCCGATCGCCATCGCTCTCTACGCGCTGCTCTACCTCGGCATCCAGCAGGTCTACGGCATCTTCGACATCAGCCCGGAACAGGCGGGAATCGACCAGGCCACGATGTTCGGCCGCCTGGTGGGAACGCTGGTCCTGCTCATCATCGGCGGCACGCTGCTCGCGGGTGTCGTCGTGGCGGTCCTCTGGCTGCTCGACAAGGCCACTCTCGGCCGTCTGTTCCGCCTTGCGCAGGCCGTACGCACCCGTCCGTGGGCCGCCGCGGCCGCCGGCGCGCTGTGGTGCGGGGCGAGCTACTGGGGCTTCCTCGGCTACCTCGGGCTGGGCGAGGGCGCCTCGCTGGCCGGCATCGTGATCACCTCGGTGGTGATCGGCGCCCTGGCCTTCCTCGTGCCGTTCCGGCTGCTGCGGCGGCGTCCCACCGGCCGCGCGGGCATGAAGATCGTGGTCGCCGCGTTCACCGGCATCGGGCTGGGCTTCGCGCTGATGGGACAGATGGAGAGCGACGCGCTCGCCGTCGCCGAGAAGGGCAGGCCCGCCAGCATCCTCCTGTCCATGGTGGGCTTCCAGGACCAATGGGTGGTGCTCAACGACCGCGAGAGCGGCAAGGTGCTGCGCGGCGGCGTGCAGGTGCTGCTGCTCGGCGAACGCGAGGGCGCGTACGCGTTGTACGACTGCGCGCACCAGGAGACCTTCCGCATCTCCATGGAGGCGACCGTGCTGCGGCAGGTGACGCTCGAACCCGAGCGCCCGGCCGGATACAGCTGCATGCAGCAGAAGAACTGACGTGACGCGCCCCCATACCGGGGGCGCGACACGACCTAACGACCGCCGATGGGGATCTCGAACCAGACCGCCTTGCCCTCGCGGGTCGGGCGGGAGCCCCAGCGTCGTGCCAGCTGGTCGACGAGGTAGAGGCCGCGGCCGCCCTCGTCGTTCTCGCCCGCGCTGCGGATGCGGGGCAGGCGGAGATCCTGGTCGAAGACCTCGACCCAGACGGACTCCGCGCCCCTGCGCAGCCGCAGGGTGAACTCCTTGTCGCCCGCGATCTCCTCCTCGAAGCCCGGCACGTCCCACGACTCGTCGAACGGCAGCGGCGGCCCGTCGAGCACCAGCTCGCGGCGCGGCACGCTGGCGCTGGCGGCGTGCAGGACCACGTTGGTCACGACCTCGGAGACGAGCAGGCAGGCCAGCTCCGCGCGCTCCTCGGGCACCTGCCAACTGGCGAAGGCCTCGGACGCCATGCGCCGCGCCTCGCTCACCATGATCGGCTGAGCCGGGAACGTCCGCTCCTGGGACTGCAGCTCCGTGCCGGCCGCGCGGACGACGAGGATGGCCATGTCGTCGTCGATCTCGCCGGGGACGGCCACCGTGGCCAGGTCGGCGATGCGCTCGACGGACTCCCCCGACGCCTTGGCCAGCTTCTCGCGCAGGATGCCCAGCGCCTCGTCGTCGTCCGGCGCGCTCGAGGCGGAGTCGCGCGGTGGCCTGCGGTCGACCAGGCCGTCGGTGTAGAGGAGCAGGGTCGCGCCGGGGGGCAGCTCCTTTGTCTCCTCCTTGTAGACCAGGTCGGCGTGCACGCCCTTGGCCCGCACCCCGAGGGGCTGGCCGACCTCGTTGATCTCCAGGTCCTTGACCTCGCCGTCCACCATCAGCAGCGGCGGCGCGTGCCCGGCGTTGGCGAACGACAGCTGCCTCGACCACGCGTCGTACACCATGTATTGGCAGGTGACGATCGGCGGGTTGGTGATGTCGGCGCCGAAGTCGTCGTGCTCGGGCGCGGCCACCACCCGGGTCCACTCGTCCAGGCGGGCGAGGATGTCGGCCGGCGGCTTGTCGTCCTGCGCGAAGGCCCGCAACGCGGCCCTGAGCTGGCCCATGACCGCCGCCGCCTTGGCCCCCCGGCCCTCGACGTCGCCGATCACGATGCCGACCCGACCGGCCGACAGCGGGATCACGTCGTACCAGTCGCCGCCCACCTGGGTCTGGATGCCCTGGCCGTGCGAGGCGAGCGGGGCGGCGGGGTAGTAGCGGACGGCGATCTCCAGGCCGTCCAGCGTGGGCAACTGGCGTGGGAGCAGGTGCTTCTGGAACGACTCCGCGGTGTGCCGCTCCTCCTCGAACAGCAGCGCGTTGTCGACGGCGAGCGCGACACGGGTGGCGATGGCGCCGACGAAGTCGCGGTCGAAGGTGTCGTAGTGGGGCGAGCGCCGGTTCGTGAGATTCGACATGCCGAGGTACATCAGGCCGAGCGTCTCGCCGCGCACGCACAGCGGGGCGACGATGGCCGAGGTCATCCCGATCTCACCGCACAGCCGGGCCGCGCCCTCGCTCGGCGCCGGGTAGCTGACCTGGGAGAAGTCCTCGACCAGGATCGTCTCCTGGCGGCGCAGCGCGCTCTCGGCGTAGTGCCCCAGCGGGTATCTGATCTCCGCGCCCACCGGCCGCCAGGTGTCCGGCGGCGGAGTCCAGCCGTTCACGTGGGTGGAGACCTTGCGCACCAGGCGGTCGGCCTCGACCAGTTCGATGAAGCAGTGGTCGGCGAACTGCGGGACGAGCATCTCGGCGACCCGGTCGAGTGTCTCCTCGACGTACAGGGAGCCGGCGAGCCGCTCGCCGATCCGCTCCAGCAGGCCGAAGCGGTCCTTCTCACGCTCGTTGCTGCGCATCGCCTCGCGCGCGGTGATCACGATTCCGCTCACCGAGCCGGAGGGGTGCCGCAGCGGCACGGCCTGTGCGCGCACGTAGATCATCGTGCCGTCGCCGCGGGCCACGTCGAACGTGCCCTCCCACACGTTGCCGCGCAGCACGTGCTTGGCCAGTTCGGCCGCGAGCGGATGGTCCTTCTCCGTGATCCCCAGGGTGAGCAGCGACTCCTTGCCCGGAGACGCGCCCACGCGGCCGAACAGCTGCTCGGCGAAGGGGTTCCAGTACAGGACGTTGCTGAAGCGGTCGGTCACGACCACGGCCATCTCCGCGTGGTCGAGCACGGATCCGGCGGAAAGGTGGTCGTCGGCGTCCTGTGACAGATCTCCCCATCGCCTCATGCCACGACCGTCCCTTGACGAGGTGGGTTCGCTATGCCGGGCACGGGCGCTCCTGCGAAGGCTGGGTCGCGAGAAATGAAAGGACTCCCTAGGGGATTCAACCAGGCACAACTCATTCCGTCATCGTCTGGTGACAAAAACGTGTGAGGCGACGTCCCTCGGAAGATCCGCGGTCGTGGTCCCCACCTCACCATCAGCTGTCACCGTTACACCGTTGTCGCTCGCCGCGAGCGTCACCTCGCGTCCGGGTTGTATCCCAACTTGCTTGAGTTTAAGCATCAGGGCCGGGTCGCTTTGCACTTGTTCACTGATTCGGCGCACTACAACGGGCACGGGGGCCTGTCCCGCGAGGGTCACCATGGGTGACACCATCTCATCTCCGGTCGAACCGGGCTGCGGCACCCCCAGCTCGTCGAGACCCGGAATCGGATTGCCGTGCGGGCACACGCGAGGGTTCTGCAGAAGGTTCACGAGCCGGGTCTCCACCGACTCCGACATGACGTGCTCCCACCGGCACGCCTCGATGTGGACCTCTTCCCACGGCAAGCCGATCACCTGGGTCAGCAGGCACTCGGCGAGGCGGTGCTTGCGCATGACTCGGATGGCCAGCGTCCGGCCCAGCTCGGTCATGCTGAGGTGCCTGTCTCCCTCAACCTTGACCAGGCCGTCGCGCTCCATGCGCGCCACCGTCTGGCTGACAGTCGGGCCGCTCTGCTGCAGGCGCTCGGCGATGCGCGCGCGGAGCGGCACGATGCCTTCCTCTTCGAGCTCGAAGATCGTCCGGAGATACATCTCCGTCGTGTCGATCAGGCCGTGTGCGGTCAAGGCTCCTCCAGTCCTTGTAAATCGATGCTACGACCTCCCCCGCGTTCGCAGCCGACCCTATTGGGGAAGCGACCCAGGATGGGAAACATCGGAGCGCAGCGATTCCTTCCGGTGGATATCAGCCTGCCCGCTCTCCGGGAGGCCGCGCGCCACTGCGAGGGCTGCGATCTCTACCGCGCCGCCACTCAGACGGTCTTCGGCGAGGGCGTGCCCGATGCGTCTCTCATGCTGGTCGGCGAGCAGCCGGGCGACCAGGAGGACCATGAGGGCGCGCCGTTCGTCGGGCCCGCGGGGCGCCTGCTCGACAAGGCGCTCGAGGAGGCCGGCATCGAGCGCGAGGCGGTGTACGTGACCAACGCGGTCAAGCACTTCAAGTACGAGCCCCGCGGCAAACGCCGGATCCACCAGAAGCCCACGGTGGGAGAGATCAACGCCTGCCGGCCCTGGCTGGAGGCCGAGATGAGCCTGGTGGACCCGGAGGTGACCGTGGTGCTGGGGGCCACCGCCGCCCGGGCCCTGCTGGGCCCGGACTTCCGCGTCACCAGGCATCGCGGGGAGCCGGTCCCCCGGCGTGAGGGGGCCTACTACGTGGCGACGATCCACCCCTCGGCGATCCTGCGCTCACCCGACCGGGACGAGGCGTACTCCGGCTTCCTCACCGACCTCAAGGTCGCGGCCGGGCTGCTCTGATCGGTCGGGCGTGCCCTCAGGGAGCGAGGCGCTCCAGCGTCCAGGACGCGCCGGTCCGCCGGTAGCGGAGCCGGTCGTGCATGCGGTCGGTCTGGCCCTGCCAGAACTCGACCTCCGCGGGCACCACCCGGAAGCCGCCCCAGAAGTCCGGCAGCGGCGGGTCCTGCGGCCATCGGGCGGCCAGCTCCCGGAACCTGGCGTCGAGCTGCTCCCTCGACTCGACGACCGCCGACTGGCGGGAGGCCCACGCGCCGATGCGGGAGCCGTACGGGCGAGAGTGGAAGTAGGCGGCGCTGTCCTCGCGCGGGAGCCGTACGACGGAGCCCTCCACCCGGACCTGCCGCCTGATGGGATGCCACGGGAACAGCAGGCAGGCACGCGGGTTCTCACCGAGGTCGCGGCCCTTGCGAGACTCGTAGTTGGTGAAGAAGACGAAACCGCGCTCGTCGAACCCCTTGAGGAGGACGGTGCGTGCGGAGGGGCGGCCACCGGCGGAGCTGGTGGCCACGACCATGGCGTTCGGTTCCGGCAGGCCCGCGGCGACGGCGTCCGCGAACCACAGCGCGAACTGCGTCACCGGGTCCGCGGCCATGCCGGACTCGATCAGGGGCTCACCTTCGTAACTGTGCCGGAGCCCGGGGAGGTGCGATGCGCTGTCCACGGAAAGGTATTCTCGCCTGCTCGGCATACGTCTCGAGCGGTGGCCCCCACCAGGGAGAACCCCGTTCGGTAGGGCCGGGGGCGCGACAGCCGGGCGCTGCGGGTTAAATTGACCCGCCGGTATCTCGACATCAAGGCTCTGGACTTCACAAGAGAGGGAGGCGGCCGAGAATGTCCGACTTCAAACCCGGGCTCGAAGGCGTGGTGGCGTTCGAGACCGAGATCGCGGAACCGGACAAAGAAGGGGGCGCCCTGCGATACCGGGGCGTCGACATCGAAGAGCTCGTAGGCAACGTCTCCTATGGACACGTCTGGGGCCTGCTCGTCGACAACTCGTTCCAGCCGGGACTTCCCCCGGCGGAGCCGTACCCCGTTCCCGTCCATTCCGGCGACATCCGAGTAGACGTACAGAGTGCGCTGGCCATGCTGGCGCCCACCTACGGCTTCAAGCCGCTGCTCGACATCGACGACGACCAGGCCCGCGACGATCTCGCACGTGCCTCGGTGACCGCTCTGTCGTTCGTCGCGCAGTCGGCCCGCGGCCTGGGACTGCCCATGGTCCCGCAGAAGCGCGTGGACGAGGCCGAGAGCATCGTCGAGCGGTTCATGGTCCGCTGGCGCGGTGAGCCCGATCCGAAGCACGTGAAGGCCATCGACGCGTACTGGACGTCGGCCGCGGAGCACGGCATGAACGCCTCGACGTTCACCGCCCGCGTGATCGCTTCCACCGGCGCCGACGTCGCGGCCGCCCTGTCGGGCGCGGTCGGCGCGATGTCGGGCCCGCTGCACGGCGGCGCCCCCGCGCGCGTGCTGCACATGATCGAGGGCGTCGAGAAGATGGGCGACGCCCGCAAGTACGTCCAGAGCGAGCTGGACAAGGGCCAGCGGCTCATGGGCTTCGGCCACCGGGTCTACCGGGCCGAGGACCCGCGCGCCCGCGTGCTGCGGCGTACGGCCAAGGAGCTGGGCGCGCCGCGCTACGAGGTCGCCGCCGCGCTGGAGACCGCCGCGCTGGAGGAGCTGCACGCCCGCAAGCCGGACCGGGTCCTCGCGACCAACGTGGAGTACTGGGCCGCGGTCGTGCTCGACTTCGCCGAGGTGCCGTCGAACATGTTCACCTCGATGTTCACCTGCGCCCGCACCGCCGGCTGGGCCGCCCACATCCTGGAGCAGAAGCGCACGGGCAGGCTGGTCCGCCCCAGCGCGAACTACGTGGGCCCCAAGCAGCGCTCGATCAACGAGGTGCCCGGCGCCGCCGAGGTCGTCGGCAAGGTCTGAGCTCTCGCGCGGGTCCGGCCCAGCGGCGTGCCTGAACAGCTCCGAGAGGCCGCCGGGCC
>NZ_JBFAOO010000218.1:0-11831 GCF_040675265.1 Microbispora sp. NPDC049633 | reverse complement strand
ATGCCCCACGGGGTCTTGCCCTCGTAGTAACCGGGGATGAAGACCCACTTGTCCAGCGTGGCCTTGTTGCTCACCGTGTCGTAGACACAGTGACCGGCGGTCGCGACCAGGTTCTTGTACTGGCTCTGCACCGCGGTCGCGGAGCACCAGTGCGGCTTGTTGTCGGCGCCGATGAAGAACACCTTGCCGGTGGTCTTCGGCAGGTTGACGTTCTTCAGGTTCGCCGTGGTGGCCTTCTGGTCACCGCTGGAACCCACGACGCCGGCCTTGCTGTCGGCCGAGGCGCCGCCGGTCGAGACGTGCTTGGTCGGCACGGTCGTCTCGACGTTGTACGGCGTGGCGTTGATCAGGTTGGCCTTGCCCTGGCCGTACCAGAACGCCGCGACCTGCTTGGCGGCGAAGTTCGTGTTGGCCAGGTTAACGGGCGGGGCGACGTCCGAGTCGGCCTGAGCCGGCGCGGCGACGGCGGCGGCAGCCAGCAGGCCCGCCGCGATCCCGCCCAGAGCGAGGGTGCGCTTCATGGATTTCTCCCAGGTCTGTCGTGGGACGCCGCTTGCGCCCCATCCGTCAGTGAAGGATCGAGAAGAAAGCTATAGGAGAGTTTGGTGAGGTGTAAGCGCTCTGCGGCTTGCGCTCCTCTGGCACCGCCCGCTGCGCCGCCCCTTCTCGCGGGGCGTCGGGCCATGTTTTGGCTGATCATGAAGGGTGAGTTTCGGTTGCGCTGGCATGGCTTTGCGCATCGATAGTGTGACCTAAATCACAGTTTCTGGTGAAACCAGATGGGGCTCTCTCCCGTCAAAGCGGGTCCTGCCGGACGCCCTGCCTGCCGGCCGTCGCTCCGGCGAAGGAGACGCCTCCGGACACGCGAAAAGGGCCCGGCTGGAAGCCGGGCCCTTTGGTCCAGTCAGAGCGTCAGAGGGTGTCTCAGACGATCTTGCCGGAAGCGAACTTCGCGGCGTACTGGTAGACGGCCAGGGTCTCACCGTCGAAGTACGGGGAGACGCTGGTGTCGATGCGCTTGTTGCCGTCGGTGTCGGAGACCGCGATGGTCACACCGTTGAGGTAGCCAAGACGCTTGGTGCTGCTGTAGCGGTACAGCCAGGACGAGCCGATCGAGCCCTCACCGGTGAAGCTGGTCTTGATGCCCACCAGCTCCTCGGCCTTGAGCGCCGGGGCGGCCGCCTTGAAGGTCTTGCCGTAGGCCCACTTGAGGGTCTTGCCGGTGAAGGCGTAGTTGCCGTCCGGGTGCGACCCGCTCGGGTAACCGAACACGAAGATGCCGGTCCCGATCTTCTGGTTGTAGGCCAGGCCCTGACCACCGACGTTGGCACCCAGGGTGCCGACGTCCTTGAGGGCGATGTCGACGAGGTGGCCACGGAGCCTGTAGTCGACGTCGAAGTTGCCCCAGTAGGTCGCCTTGTACCAGCCGTTGTCCTTGGCGAAGTAGAAGGCCTTGCCGTCGGACGACCAGCCGCCGTTGCCGTACTCCCCGCGGGAGACCCGGGTGACCTCGGTGCCCCACGTCCTGTCCTGGTAGGTGGACGTGCCGTGCTCCTTGGCCTGGTTCTCCAGGGTGGCCTGGTTCGCCGGGACGTTGCCGCCGAGCTGGGCCTTGGTGGCGGGCGCCTTCTGCGAGTCCGGCGTGTGCAGGCGGACCCGCTTGGTGTAGTCCACCACGGGCACGATCTTGCCCGCGAAGCCGGTGCTCTTCAGCTCCAGCTCCTTCTGGGCCTTCTCCGCGTCCGCCTTGGTCTCGAACGTGCGGTTGTCCACCCAGTTCTTGACCTTGTCGACGGCCACGTCGGTGACCTGGACACCGTTGTAGACGGTGACGAACGCGTAGTCGCGGTCGCCGTCCTCGTAGTTGTCGAAGTCGTAGTGGGTGTACGCGGTCTTACCCACGTAGATGCCCCACGGAGTCTTGCCCTCGTAGTAACCGGGGATGAAGACCCACTTGTCCAGCGTGGCCTTGTTGCTCACCGTGTCGTAGACACAGTGACCAGCGGTCGCGACCAGGTTCTTCCACTGGCTCTGCACCGAGGTCGCCGAGCACCAGTGCGGCTTGCCGTCGCCACCGATGAAGAACACCTTGCCGGTGGTCTTCGGCAGGTTGACGTTCTTCAGGTTGCTCGTGGCGGCCTTCTGGTCGCCACTGGAACCCACGACGCCGGCCTTGCTGTCGGCCGAGGCGCCGCCGGTCGACACGTGCTTGGACGGCACGGTCGTCTCGACGTTGTACGGCGTCGCGTTGATCAGGTTCGCCTTGCCCTGGCCGTACCAGAACGCGGCGACCTGCTTGGCGGCGAAGTTCGTGTTGGCCAGGTTGACCGGGGGGGCGACGTCCGAGTCGGCCTGAGCCGGCGCGGCGACGGCGGCGGCAGCCAGCAGGCCCGCCACGACCCCGCCGAGGGCGAGAGTGCGCTTCATGGATTTCTCCCTGGTCTGTCGTGGGACGTCACCTGCGCCCCATCCGTCAGTAAGAGACGAGGGAAAAGGTATAGGAGAGTTATGTGGGGTGTAAGAGCATTCGCGGCTTCCGGCCGGGTGCTGGCGACACCCGTGCCGCGCCATTCGACGCCATACGGACGCGTTTTGCCTGATCATTTACGTCGTGCATCAATCTTCCTGACGGAGCCGTTCAGCCCCGAATGTGACCTAAATCACAGGTTTGGATGAAACCGGCAGTGCGAGGATCGCGTCAAAGTCCGCCTGTCGGCGGAGGTGGGCAACGGAGATGAGAGGCGTTGCCGCGGCACCGGGCATTGGTCGCTTCGGGGGGCTTTTTCCGCAGGTCAGGCCTCATTAGGTGATGTCGCGGAGTCGGCCTCGCAAGTCCGGCGCGGGGCGCTCCCGACGGTCCCCCCGCCTCCGCGCGTGCCGCTCGTCCACGGAACCCCCGGGAACGGCGCTCTCACCGTTCTCCGCCGGCACGGAAACGCCGGCCACGGCGGAGAATTTGGACCGGTCCGAACAATCGAAATCGGTTATTGCATCGGTCCAATGAGTATTCGGCCGCGTTCTGATTCATCGGGCCGTATTCCGTGACCGCCTTGTCAAGGCTGGAAAGAGGGAGACGGGCCATTCTCGGCTGCGCGCACGGCGATTCAGGCGGCCGGATCCGGGGCCCGGCGGAGCTTCCGAGGCCGGCCGTACGACCCTCAGAGCGGGCTCTGGCGGCCGTCCGGGCGGCCGGGGCGCGGCGAGGGGGCCGACGCACGCGTGCGGGGACCCGGATCACGCGGGCGACAGCGGTTCGCGGCGCACAGGAGACCGCACAGGAGACCGCGCAGGAGGACTGAGAGAGACATCGTGTCCGGGGAAAGGTTGGGGAAAAGTCCGGGGAAAACGAAAGGGCCCGGATGGACAAGCCATCCGGGCCCTTCCTGACGCCGTCAGGAGTCAGAACACTCAGACGATGCGGCCGGAGTGGAACTTCGCGGCGTACTGGTAGACAGCCAGGGTCTCACCGTCGAAGTACGGCGAGATGCTGGTGTCGATGCGGTCGTTGCCGTCCACGTCGCCCAGGCCGATGGTCACACCGTTCAGGTAACCGAGGCGCTTGGCGCTGCTGTAGCGGTACAGCCAGGACGAACCGATCGAGCCCTCGCCCGTGAACGAGGTCTTGACCCCGACGAGCTCCTCGCCCTTGACGGCCGGGACGCTCACCCTGAAGGTCTTGCCGTACGCCCACTTGAGGGTCTGGCCGGTGAAGGCGTAGTTGCCGTCCGGGTGCGACCCGCTCGGGTAACCGAACACGAAGACGTTCGTGCCGATCTTCTGGTTGTAGGCCAGGCCCTGACCGCCGACGTTGTCGCCGAGACGCCCCACGTCCTTCAGGGTGATCTTCAGCGTGCCGTGCGGCTTGTGGTCGTTGCGGACCGACTTCGCCCAGAACGTCCGGGCGTAGTACTTGTACTTCGGCCGGTGGTTGTCGTCGCAGTGGTCCTTGCCGCCGCGCCCGCGCTCGTTGTCGCCCGCGAAGTTGCTGCGGGGACGGTCGTCGTCGCACCAGTCCGGCTTGCCGGTCGGCTTGCCCGTCGGAGAGGCACTCGGCGACGGGGACGGGGAGGCCGACGGCGAGGGGCTCGGCGAAGGCGAGGCCGACGGCGAGGGGGACGGGCTGTGCTTGGGGCCGCCAGGACCGCCAGGACCGCCGGGGCCACCGGGGCCGCCAGGACCCTTGAAGAGGACCACGTCGTCCGCGGCAGCCCTGGGGCCGTGACCCGGTCCGCCGTGGCCGTGGTCGTCGCGGTCCCAGACCTTCTTGCGGAAGTACAGGGTCTTGCCGTCGCTGCTCACGTACGAGTCGAAGCGGCTGTTGTACTGGCGCTCGCTGATCTCGCGGGTCTCGGCACCCGTGCCCTTGGCCCAGGGGCCGTTGCCGGTGAGGTCCCTGCCCCGGTTCAGGGCCTGGAACTCGCGCACGGACAGGCGCTTCACGTACGAGCGGTGGTCGTCGCGACCGCGGTGGTCGTCACGCCCGTGGTGGTCGTCACGCCCGTGGTGGTCGTCACGCCCGTGGTGGTCGTCGCGGCCGTGGTGGTCGTCACGCCCGTGGTTGTGCCCACGGTGGTCGTCACGGCCGTACCTGTCGTACTTGACGTCGGTGACCTGGACACCGTTGTAGACGGTGACGAACGCGTAGTTGCGGTCGCCGTCCTCGTAGTTGTCGAAGTCGTAGTGGGTGTAGGCCGTCTTGCCGACGTAGATGCCCCACGGGGTCTTGCCCTGGTAGTAGCCGGGGATGAAGACCCACTTGTCGAGGGTGGCCTTGTTGCTCGCCGTGTCGTAGACACAGTGACCGGCGGTCGCCACCAGGTTCTTGTACCCGCTCTGAACCGAGGTGGCCGAGCACCAGTGCGGCCTGTGGTCGGCGCCGATGAAGAACACCTTGCCCACCGTGCGGGGGAGGTTCACGTTCTTCAGGTTGCCGGTGGAGGCCTTCTGGTCGCCGCTCGATCCGACGACGCCCGCCTTGCTGCTGGCGGAGGTCCCGCCGGTCGAGACGTGCTTGGTCGGGAGCTTGGTCTCGACGTTGTACGGCGTGGCCTTGATCAGGTTGGCCCGGGCCTCACCGAACCAGAACGCGGCCACCTGCTGCGCGGCGAAGTTGGTCTTCGCGAGGTTGATGGCGGGGATCTGGTCGTCGGCTTGAGCCGGGGGGGCGACGATTGCGGAGGCCAGGAGGCCGGCCGCGACGCCGCCGAGAGCGAGAGTGCGCTTCAAGGTGGATCTCCCTGGTCTGTCGTGAGGCGTCACTTGCGCCCCATGCGTCAGTGAAGGAACTGATGGAAGTTATAACGAAGAAAGCCTCTGAAAACAGAAATTTCAGAATCTGCTATCAGTGCCCACAGGGTCTCCACGCGCCGTCCCGGCGGCTCCCCCGTACGTCTACGGGCCTCGTCTCCGCTGATCACGTAGCCATCGAGAGTCCCTCATCCTCTGGCCGGACTGGACCGATCCAGAGAATAAATGTGAGGAAAATCACACTCATGGGGAGATGTGTCGCTTCCCTGAGTGAAGTCAACAAGTTGGTGACGAAGTGTCCGATTACGGAGTCGAAAGCGCCAAAAGCGACAAAGGGCAAAGAATGGCATTTCCTGGCCGCGACGAGGGTGTTCGTCGGCTGTTGAGCCGGCGGAGGTGGAGCCTGCTCAGTGGCCTGTCCCATTGGAGGTGTCGAATGGGACCAGGAGTGTGCGCAGCAGAGCGGCGAGGGCCTGCTGCTCGTGCTGTTCGAGACCGGCCAGCAACTCGCGTTCCCGGCGCAGCAGGTCGGCGAAGGCGGCGTCCACACGGTGCATTCCTGCCGGGGTCAGCCGCACGAGCACGCCGCGCCGGTCCTCGGGGTCGGGGCGCCGGGTGACCAGCCCGGCGGCGGCCAGCCTGTCGATGCGGTTCGTCATCGTGCCCGAGGTCACAAGAGTGGCGCGCAGCAGCGCCCCCGGGCTGAGTTCGTACGGCTCGCCCGCGCGGCGCAGGGCCGTCAGCACGTCGAACTCCCATGACTCCATGTCGTGGGAGGCGAAGGCCGCGCGGCGCTCACGCTCAAGATGCCGGCTCAACCGGGAGACGCGGCTCAGCACTTCGAGAGGCGTCACGTCCAGGTCCGGGCGCTCCTGCTTCCAGGCCGCTACCAGCCGGTCCACCTCGTCCTCGGCGGGCCTCGAGAAGGTCATGGGCCGAGTTTAGCTTCTCTTGACATCGAGATATCTCCCGCGATATCGAGTATCTCGACATCGAGATAATGGAGGTGTGCACATGTGGGATCCGGAGGTCTACGGGCGCTACGCGACGGAGCGCGGCCGCCCCTTCTACGAGCTCGTGGCCCGGGTGGGTGCCCGATCGCCCCGGTACGTCGTCGATCTCGGGTGCGGCACCGGAGAGCTCACGGCGACCTTGTGCGATCGCTGGCCCGGCGCCCGGGTGCACGGCGTCGACTCCTCGCCCGAGATGATCGCCAAGGCGCCGCCCGGGCCGACGTTCGAGACGGCCGACGTCCGCGACTGGGTCCCGCCGCAGCCGGTCGACGTGATCGTCTCGAACGCGCTCCTGCAGTGGATCCCGGAGCACCCCGACCTGCTGCGCCGGTGGAGGGACCACCTGACCGAGGGCGGCTGGCTCGCCTTCCAGATCCCCGGCAACTTCCACGCGCCGAGCCACGCCGTCGTCCGTGAGCTGTGCCGTACGACCTGGCGGGAGGAGCTGGGCGACGTGCCGCGGGGGACGCCGGTCGGGGACCCGGCCGACTACGTGGACCTGCTCGCGGGGCTCGGCTTCGTCGTGGACGCGTGGGAGACCACCTACACGCACATCCTGCCGGGGGAGGACCCGGTGCTCGGCTGGATCAAGGGCACGGCACTGCGGCCCATGCTCGACCGGCTGCCGGCCGAGCGGCACGCCGCCTTCCTCGCCGACTGCGCGCGTGCCCTGCGCGCGGCCTACCCGCCCAGGGCGTACGGCACGCCGTTCCCGTTCCGGCGGATCTTCGTGGCCGCGCATCTTTGAATTCTGTTCACCTTCGCGTGGCAGTATGACCGCCGACCGGGACACCACAAGGGGGAACGGTGGCGCTTGAGATAGAGGACAAGTTCGACGTTCCGGAGGGCTTCGCCGTGCCCGGCCTCGGTGGCCTGCCGGGGTGCGAAGGGGTGGCCGAGCCGCTCTCCCACCGGTTGACCGCCGTCTACTTCGACACCCCCGACCTGCGACTGGCGGCCCGGGGCGTCACCCTGCGACGGCGGCGCGGCGGGGACGACGAGGGCTGGCATCTCAAGCTGCCCAAGGCCAAGGGCGCCCGCCGGGAGATCACCCGGCCGCTCACCCGCAGCGCCAAGGTGGTGCCCGCCGAGCTGGCGAGCCTCGTCCTCGCGTACACGCGGGGCGCCCCGCTCGCGCCGGTGGCCCAGCTGGAGACCCGCCGTGGGGTCACCCGGCTGCTCGGGCCGGGCGGCACGGTGCTCGTGGAGATCGCCGACGACCGGGTCAAGGGCACGGTGCTCGGCGACGAGCCGGTGGTGCGGCGCTGGCGCGAGGTCGAGGCCGAGCTCAAGGAGGGCGATCGCGACCTCCTGAAGAAGGTGGCCAAGCGCCTGCGCAAGGCGGGCGCCGCCCCCGCCGAGAGCGCGAGCAAGCTCGCCCGCGTCCTGGGTGACCGCATACCCGCGCCGCGGCCGATGACCCGGCCCGAGCCCGGGTCCGCCGGGGAGGTCGTCGTCGCCTACCTCCGCGCTCACGTCGCCGCGCTGCTCGCGCGGGATCCGTACGTGCGGCTGGCCGAGGAGGACGCCGTCCACAAGGCCAGGGTCTCCTGCCGTCGTCTGCGCAGCGCGCTCAAGGCGTTCAAGCGGATCGTCGCCGGCACCGAGGAGCTCCGGGAGGAGCTCAAGTGGCTCGGTGAGGTGCTGGGCGAGGCGCGCGACCTGGAGGTCATCCGGGCCCGGTTCGCCGCCCGGCTCGACGGCCTCGATCCCCGCCTCGTCACCGAGGAGGCGCGCCGCAGGCTGGGTGACGACCTGCGGGCCGGGGAGCGCGACGCGTACGAGCGCATCCGGGCGGCCCTCGGCGGAGAGCGTTACTTCGCGCTGCTCGACGCCCTCGACGCGCTGGCCGCCGACCCGCCGCTGACGGCCGCGGCGGCCAAGAACGCGGACAAGGCGCTGCCGAAGATCGTGGACAAAGCGTGGCGCCGGGTGACCGACGCCTATGAGGCGGCGCGGCGCGTGGAGGAGGGCGAGGAGCGGGAGACGGCGATGCACGAGGTGCGCAAGGCCGCCAAGCGCGCCCGCTACACGGCCGAGGCCGCCGGCATGTCCGGCCGGGCCGAGCGCGCCGAGCAGGTGCAGGAGGTGCTCGGACGGCACCAGGACGGCGTCGTCGCCCAGGGCGTGCTGCTGGAGGAGGCGGAACGGGCCAGGCAGGCGGGGGAGGACACCTTCACCTACGGCGTGCTGGCCGGCATCGAGAGCGCCGAGGCGGCCCGGGCCCACGAGGAGTTCCCCGCCCTCTGGTCCCGCCTCGCCTGACCTTTGTCTCAGGTCGCGTAACGCTCCAGGCTCACCACGTGCTCGCCCGCGTCGTCGCCGACAGCGCTCGCGCGGTCCACGGCCCGGTGGAGTACGGCGAAGCCGCCCTTGGCGAGGTTACGGTCGCCCGTGCCGTACGGCGCCCGGTGGGCCATGTCGAGCAGCTCGGGCAGGACCTTGCCGTGGCTGCAGAGCACCGCGGGCTCGGGCTCGGCCAGCAGGTCGCGGACGATGCGTTCCGCCGCGCGCGGATCGTAGCCGCTCTCCGACAGCGCCTCCTCCTCGCGCACCTCCAGCCCGTGCCGCTCGGCGTACGGCCGCAGCGTCTGCGTGCAGCGCCTGCTGTGCGAGCTGACCAGCGTGATCGGGCGATACGCCCCCAGCACCGTGGCCAGGATCTCGGCCTGGGCGTGTCCGTGCTCGTCCAGCGGGCGCAGGTCGTCGTCGCCCCTCCACTCCTGCCGGGAGCCCGCCAGCGCGTGCCGCAGCAGGATCAGCGGCATGGTGACGAGGGGAGCGGCGCCGACGGCGCGCAGCAGGCTGCGGTCCCAGGCGTAGGTGAGGCGCCGCCGCGCCTCCTCGATCGGCAGCCAGGCGACCTCGTCGACCTCGTGCCCGTCGCCGCCGATCGCATGCTGGTATCCCGGGGCGTGGGCGAGCCAGTAGTCCACCCGCTTGAGCCGGCCGCCGCGCATGTAGTGCACGGGCGGGAGCGCGCGGCCGAGCACGACCCGCAGGCCGGTCTCCTCCCACACCTCGCGCAGGGCCGCCGCGATCACGTGCTCGCCGTGCTTGAGCTTCCCCTTGGGCAGGCTCCAGTCGCGGTACGCCGGCCGGTGGACCAGGGCGACCTCCGGGTCGTCCGCGTTGCCCCGCCAGACGACCGCACCGGCGGCCCTGATCATGCCGCCGCCCATCACTCGGCCCCGTCGTCCACGGCCCGCCAGCGGCGGCTCGCGATCAGGTGGTGCTGGAGATCCACCTCACCCCGGTGGCGCAGCCACTTGCCGTCCGAATACAGCGTCCAGGCCGTGGTGGTGTCCTCGAACGCCATGTCGAGCAGGCGGGACAGATATCTGCGATGCTCCGGGCTCGCGACCTTCACCAGCGCCTCGACGCGGCGGTCGAGGTTGCGGCGCATCAGGTCGGCGCTGCCGATCCACAGCTCGGTCCGCCGTCCGCCGCCGAACTCGTAGATCCGGGAGTGTTCCAGGAACCGGCCGAGGACGCTGCGTACGCGGATCGTCTCGGACAGGCCGGGCACGCCGGGACGGAGCGTGCAGATGCCGCGCACCCACAGGTCGACCGGCACCCCGGCCTGCGAGGCCCGGTATAACGCGTCGATGACGGGCTCGTCCACGAGCGAGTTCGTCTTGATCCGGATCCGCGCCGCACGGCCCGCCCTGCGGTGGGCGATCTCCTGCTCGATCCGGGTGAGCAGGCCCTGCCGCAGCGAGTCGGGCGCGACCAGCAGCCTGCGGTAGTAGGACTGGTGGGAGTAGCCGGTCAGGTGGATGAACAGGTCAGTGACGTCCTCGCCCACCTGCGGGTCGGCGGTGAGCAGGCCGAAGTCCTCGTACTGCCGGGCCGTCTTCGGGTTGTAGTTGCCGGTGCCGATGTGGCAGTAGCGCCGCAGCTCGCCGCCCGCCTCCTGACGGACCACCATGGACAGCTTGCAGTGGGTCTTGAGACCGAGCACGCCGTACACGACGTGGCACCCGGCCGTCTCCAGCTTGCGCGCCCAGGAGATGTTCGCGTGCTCGTCGAACCTCGCCTTTATCTCCACCACGACCACGACCTGCTTGCCCGCCTCGGCCGCGTCGATCAGCGCGTCCACGATCGGCGAGTCGCCGCTGGTCCGGTAGAGGGTCTGCTTGATCGCCAGCACGTCCGGGTCGGCCGCCGCCTCCTCCACGAACCGCTGCACGCTCGTCGCGAACGAGTCGTACGGGTGGTGGATGAGGATGTCGCGCTCGCGCAGGATGGCGAACAGGTCGTCCTCGGCGCTGATCGCCTCCGCGGGGACGAACGGCCGGTAGTGGAGCTCGGGACGGTCGAGGTCGGCGATGGCGTGCAGCCCGGTCAGGTCGAGCGGCCCGGGCAGGCGGTAGATCTCGTTGCCGGCCACGCCCAGCTCGTCGACGAGCAGTTCCAGGACCTCGGGGGTGATGGTGTCCTCGACCTCCAGCCGCACCGGCGGCCCGAACCGGCGGCGCAGCAGCTCCCGCTCCAGCGCCTTCATCAGGTTCTCCGTGACGTCCTCGTCGATTTCCAGGTCCTCGTTCCTGGTCACCCGGAAGACGTGGTGCTGCACGATCTGCATGCCCTTGAACAGCTCGCCCAGGTGCGCCGCGATCACGTCCTCCAGCGGGACGAACCTGCTCGGCGAGGCGGTCACGAACCGGGGGAGCTGCGAGGGGACCTTCACCCGCGCGAACACCGTGTGGCCGTTCGCCGGGTTCCGCACCATCACGGCGAGATTCAGGGAAAGGCCCGAGATATACGGAAACGGGTGAGCGGGATCGACGGCCAGCGGTGTCAGCACCGGCCGGATCCGCTCACGGAAGAGCTTGCGCAGCGCCGTCCGCTCGTCCCTGGCGAGGTCGTCCCACCGGACGATCGCGATGCCCTCCTCGGCGAGCTCCGGGCAGATGCGGTCGTGGAAGACCGCCGCGTGCCTGCGCGCCAGGTCGTCGGCGACCGTCGCGATCCGCGTCAGCGCCTCGCTCGGCTTCAGCCCGCCCGGCGTCCGCAGCAGCAGGCCGGTCGCCATCCGCCGTCTGAGCCCGGCCACCCGTACGCGGAAGAACTCGTCCAGGTTGCTCGCGAAGATGGCGAGGAACCGGACGCGTTCGAGCAGCGGCAGCGAGGGGTCCTCCGCCAGTTCCAGGACACGCTCGTTGAACTGGAGCCAGCTCTCCTCCCGGTTGAGGAACCTGTCATTGGGCAGCGGGGCGTGCGCGGGGAGGTCGGCCTCCTCCGGCTCAGAGGCGGGGGAGCTTTGGGCGGACATATAACGAAATATGCCCTAAGTCGTTGAACGGAACGTTAACTTCGTCGCAACGAAAGCGTCAGGCTGTCGCGCCCAGGCGCTGTTTTCCTTGCTGGTCGCGCCTCCGCTGCGGCCTCCGCGCTCTCACCGTGTCGCCGCGCACTGTGCCTGCGATCATGCGGCCGCCGCGCCACTGTGCCACCGTGCGGCCGCGTGCCGCCGTGGATCGGCAATGCCACCACGCCACCGCGCCACCGCGGTGCTTGCTTGCGCCGAGCCGTCGTGAGCCGGCGTGCGACCCTGCCACCGTGCCG